>JAUVIJ010000087.1 GCA_030592835.1 Candidatus Cloacimonadota bacterium
AAAAACATTGAATAATAAATTAAACTGAATTGCGGAAAATTTGACTCGTTGTGGAAAAATTCCACAGTATTTCCCCAATTATTTCATCATCATAATCCTATTTAATAATTAAGTAATTTTAAATTACGGACATAAAATATTTAATAACAACTAATTACACCACAATAATAAATAAAATCATATTTTTTATTCCTTCTGGTAATATAATTGCTATTTACAATTGAAAAATAAGCCGGTCGTGGCAAAGAGGTGAGTGATATGAGTAAATCTTTCAATGCTTTTAAAATGGCCCAGGAACAATTTGATGCAGTTGCTGACAAATTGAATATGGATAGCGCTGCTCGAGATTTGTTAAGAAACCCAATGAGAGAATTTCATTTTAGTATCCCGGTAAAAATGGATGATGGAAGTTCAAAAATTTTCCGTGGTTTTCGTGTTCAGCACAACGACGCTTTAGGACCTTGCAAGGGTGGGATACGTTTTCATCCTCAAGAAACTATTGATACGGTAAGAGCTTTATCCATGTGGATGACCTGGAAAACATCTGTTGTTGATATACCACTCGGTGGCGGAAAAGGCGGAGTTATCTGTGATCCCCATGATTTGTCACTAAGAGAACAAGAACAGATCTGCCGGGGCTGGGTCCGCCAGTTAGGCAAAGAAGTGGGACCTTTGAGGGATATTCCTGCTCCGGATGTAATGACTAACGGGCAACATATGCTCTGGATGTTAGATGAATATGAAACTATAACAGGGCAAAAATTTCCAGGTATGATCACCGGTAAACCTGTGGGTATGGGTGGATCTCTTGGTAGAACCGAAGCTACTGGATACGGTGTTATGTTCACGGTTCGGGAAGCGCTTAAAGAGATGGGAATAAAAACCGAGGATACAACTGCTTCCTTCCAGGGATTTGGTAATGTGGCTCAATATGCTATAAAACTTTACAATCAGTTAGGCGGAAAAGCCGTATGTGTTTCCAGTTGGGATCAGGAAGATCAGGTTGCATATGCTTTCTACAAAAAAGAAGGAATCAATATTAAGGAATTGTTGAATATAACCGACCGTTTTGGTGGAATCGATAAGGCGAAAGCAAAAGATCTCGGTTATGAAATTTTACCGGGAGATAAATGGATAGAAGTAGAATGTGATATTCTGGTTCCGTCTGCTCTGGAGAACCAGATTACCAAGGATAATGTAAATAAGATCAGCAATAAAGTTAAGCTGATAGCTGAGGGTGCTAATGGACCCACAACTCCGGAAGCGGATAAAATTCTCTTTCAAAAAGGGGTATTCAATATTCCTGATTTTCTATGCAATGCCGGTGGTGTTACCTGTAGTTATTTTGAACAGGTGCAGTGTAATATGAACTATTTCTGGAGTAAAGATGAGGTTCTGGGAAAACTGGATTATAAAATGACAACCGCATATCATAAAGTTTCAACCCTTGCCAGAGAGAAGAAAATCTATATGAGAGATGCTGCTTACATAATATCTGTTGAAAAAGTAATGCGAGCTTCCATGGCCAGAGGTTGGATTTAGAACCATCCTGTAGATGGGTAGCTACCACTACCCGTCTTTTTTCTATGGAAAGAGATATGAAAAGCGGAACAAAATTCGATAGGAACACAGGATTCTTTTGTGATCATTTTACCTACATCGGAAAAGGTCTGCCCGGAGGAAAAGCTTCCGGGCTTGCTTTAATGCAGGATATTATCCATAAACACTTTCCTGATGATCAGTATGAAGGAATGATAATAAATATCCCGAAAATGACTGTTTTGTTGAGTAATGTTTTTGATGAATTTATGGAAAATAACTCACTCTATGAAATCGCTCTATCTGATGTTTCTGATGAAGAAATTGCTATTAATTTTATTAAAGCTTCATTCGAAGGAATTTATGCAGGCGATCTGTACTATATGGTAGAGAAAATGGATCAGCCTTTGGCGATCAGATCTTCCAGTATTCTTGAAGATTCCTTGAATGAACCCTTTGCCGGTATCTATGAAACGAAAATGGTCGCAAACAATCAGTATGACAAGAACGAACGCTTCAAAGCGTTGGTAAATGCAATTAAATTCGTCTATGCTTCACTTTTCTTTAAACAATCTAAAAATTATTTCAAATCGATTAAAAAAGATATCCGTCTGGAAAAAATGGGTGTTATTTTACAGGAAGTAGTTGGAAACAGGTATGAAAATTATTTTCATCCTCTCATCTCCGGTGTTTTAAAATCCTATAACTTTTATCCATCAGATAATATCAAACCGGAATCTGGTTTTGCAGCTCTTGCTTTCGGTTTAGGAAAAACAATTGTAAATGGTGAAAACTGTTGGAGTTATTGCCCGGAATTTCCAAGAACACCCCAACCTTTCAATGATATAAAAGATATGCTGAACAACACTCAGAAAAAATATTGGACTGTTAATATGGGCGAGATTTCTAATTATAATCCCATCGAAGAAACCGAATACCTGAAGAGGAATTCAATTTTCGATATTGAGGATAAGAAACCCTTAAATTATATCTGCTCAACATATGATTATATAAATGATAGTTTATCGACAGGTTATATTAAAAAAGGAGCTCCTTTACTGGATTTCTCTCCGATTCTGAAAGCAGAATCTCTTCCTTTGAATAAAGTTATTAATAAGATTTTGTGTATTTGTGAAGAGGAAACAAAAAGCAAAATTGAGATTGAATTCGCCGTTTCTCTAAATCATCAGAATGATAATCTTTCCCGATTCAGTTTGCTGCAGTTGAGACCGATCGCTGTTTCTAATGAGACTGTGGAACTACCTGATGATGAAAAACTGGAAAACAACCTCATATTATCATCGAATAATGTTATGGGTAATGGGATAACTGAAGAAATCAACGATATCGTTTATCTTCGTCCGGATAATTTCGATGTTGCTTCGACTCCACAAATTGCTCGTGAAATTGAGGAATTAAACTCTATATTCGTAAAAAATAACCGAAAGTATATATTAATGGGTTTTGGACGTTGGGGAACTACCGATCCCTGGTGTGGAATTCCGGTAAAATGGCCACAGATTTCAAATGCCAAAGTAATTGTTGAGACTGTATTACCAAGTATGAGAGCTGATTTCAGTCAGGGAGCACATTTTTTCCATAATATGACAGCTCATAAGGTCTTCTATTTTTCTGTTGATGAAAAACATTCGAAAAATCTTGACTGGAAATGGATCCAGGAACAGAGAATTTTCAATGAAACACGCTATGTAAGACATATCCGAGTAGATGAAAAATTAAGGGTATTGGTTGATGGCAGATGCAGTAAAGGAGTGATTTTAAAATGAATCAAAAAGAAGATGGCTCTAAACACCTGATCGAAAGCCTTAATGAAAGACAGAAGGAATTGAATTGTATTCATACTGTAGAAAATATTTTAACGGATTATGACTTACCAATCGAAGATATTTTAAACAAAATTCTGAAGATTCTTCCTCAGGGCTGGCAATTCCCTGATAAATGTTTTGCAGAAATTGAATATCAGGAAGAAATTTACAGATTATCCTCCCAGCGACCAGGACAACACTTGCAGAAATCCCCTCTTTATAAAAACAATAACAATTTTGGAGAGATCAGAATATATTATGCTGATGATACAAAAGAACTCGATCAGGATCCTTTTTTAAAAGAGGAGTATTCTTTGCTTAATACTGTTGCCGGAATACTTGCTTCCTATCTTGTCGTCCGCTCCTATAAGGATAATCATACTGCAATAGACACCAGTTCCAGTTTTAGAAGTGATTGGAAAGTAATCGTTAATTTGCTTCATAAAACCGATATTCATTTGTTCCTGAAGATTGCCAGAAAACTGATGAACTTACTCTATCAAAAAGGAATTGAAGAAGTAAAAACGATCTATGCTTCCTTTGGAGACTATACAACCGAATCCGAAGCTAATCTTTATTCCGAAACTAATATCCCCATGAAAAAGAAAGATTATAAAGCAAATGTATCGATGAGTGATCGTATTTTTTCAATAGCAAAAGATCATCTTTCCAATGAAGAATTAATGGAGCATATTCATAGATGGATGCATGAAGAAAAGCTTAGTTTTCTGAGTACTCTATTGGAAAATAAAGAAACCTCTCTTTCCGGTATTCAGGATGCGATTCATCGGTATATTAATCTGGAAATTGATAAAAATAAACTGTCTAAATATTCTTACATGAATATCAAGGTTCTGCTTATCCAGAGGTTATTTACAAATCATTTGGAATTTATAAATATAGCAAAAAATTACATCGATCTGGAAGATTTTTATAAAGTACTGAATCATACCATTTATCCGAGTAATTCTCATGGCAGGTTAGGAGGGAAAAGCACTGGTTTATTCTTTGCCTGTAATATCATTAAAAGCGAAACCGATGATGAATTTCAAAAAAATATTAAAACTCCGCAAACCTGGTATGTAACCTCTGATGCAATGCAGAATTTTCTCCATTTTAATAATCTGGAGGAAGTAGTAGAACAGAAATATAAAGATATTGAAAATATCAGGACAGAATACGGTAATATTATCCAGATGTTCAAGAATTCCCACTTTTCCCATGATATTTCTAAGGGATTATCTCAAATCCTTGATTCTGTAGGGAATTTACCTATTATAGTTCGTAGTTCTTCTTTACTGGAAGATAGTTTTGGGGCTGCATTTTCAGGCAAATATAAGAGCTTGTTTCTGGCAAATCAGGGCAGTAAAATTGAGAGATTGAATGCTTTGGAAGATGCAATTGCAGAGATTTATGCATCTATTGTTGGTCCAGATCCCATCGAATATCGAAAAGAAAGGGGTTTTCTGGATTTTCAAGAAGAAATGGCTATCCTTATTCAGGAAGTTGTCGGAACAAAAGTAGGGAAATATTTCTTCCCGGCATTTGCCGGTGTTGCTTTTTCCAACAATGAATTCCGTTGGTCTTCCCGGATAAAAAGAGATGATGGTCTCGTGAGATTAGTCCCCGGACTGGGGACAAGAGCCGTTGATCGCTTTAGTAATGATTATCCTGTTCTTGCTTCTCCTGGAAAACCTGGAATCAGGGTTAATGTTTCCACCGAAGAAATTTTAAAATACTCTCCTAAAAATCTTGATCTGATAAACTTGGAGACTAATTCCTTCGAATCAGTTCCGATCATTCAGGTCATCAGGGAATGCAAGGAAAATTTTCCCCTCTATGATCATCTCTTTTCGGTGTACGAGAATAATCAGATAATTGAAAAATCCGGTTTTAATATAGATTTCAAGAATGATGATTTGATTATCACATTTAATGGAATTATCAATAAAACTCCTTTTCTAAAGAAGATTAAAACTATACTTAATCTCTTGCAAAGTAAAATGGAAAACCCTGTGGATATCGAATTCGCTGTGAAGGATAATGATATTTATTTACTGCAATGCAGACCGCAAAGTTTTGCAATTCAGGATGTACCTCAACCTATTCCCCAGGATATTCCTTCTAAAGATATTATATTTACAGCCCATAAACACATTTCAAATGGCATGATACCTGAGATTACCCATCTGGTTTACGTTGATCCCGATAAATACTCTGAAATCAGCAGTATTGATAATTTGCGAAATGTCGGACGTTGTGTTGGCAAACTTAATAAATTTTTACCTAAGAAGAAGTTCATCCTCCTTGGTCCCGGGCGTTGGGGTAGTAAAGGAGATATTAAATTAGGTGTCAATGTTACCTATTCTGATATCAACAAAACTGCAGTTCTTATCGAGATTGCCCGGGAGAAGGGAAATTATGTTCCTGATCTTTCTTTTGGCACACATTTTTTCCAGGATCTGGTAGAAGCACAAATCCGCTATATTCCTCTTTATCCAGATGAAAAAGGAAACATTTTCAACTTAAATTTCTTTAATTATTCAGAAAATATCCTGACAAAAATGTTACCGGAATACTCGTACTTACAGGAATGTATTAAGGTAATAGATATCCCCTCTGAAACTGACGGGAAAATATTGAAGATTTTTATGAACGCAGATCTGGAAGAAGCTATCGGATATTTAGGGACACAGGGGAAAGTAAAAGATGTAACTTCCACTCAATATGAATATTTTGAAAATGTTGATGAAAATTTCTGGTTTTGGCGCATGCAGATTTGTGAATTTCTGGCTGCAAATATTCCGGCTGATAAATTTAGCGTAAAAAATATGTATGTTTTTGGCAGTGTTAAAAATGCAAATGCCGGACCTGCAAGCGATATAGATCTGTTGATTCATTTCCGTGGAGATGATACGCAAAAAAATCAATTGCTTGCCTGGCTGGAAGGCTGGAGCATTTGTCTGGATCATTTCAATTATCTGAAGACCGGTTATAAAACAGGAGGTCTTCTGGATGTTCATCTAATAACTGATCAGGACATCAAGAATAAAGACAGCTATGCATTAAAAATTGATGCTGTAACAGATGCAGCAAAGAAATTAAATATTCTTCAATGATCTCAGCATTATTTACAAGTGATCTGCATGGTTCCTTTGATAAATACTTTTTTTTATTCAACAAAATCCTGAGTGAAAAACCAGCCGTTGTATTCATTGCGGGAGATCTTCTGGGCTATTCAGTTTTATCTGGATTCGGGATAAAGAGCAATATTGAAGATTTTCTTTATGATTTTCTTGCAGTCGAACTTGAAAAAATCCGTGAAAAACTGAAAAAAGACTACCCCGAAATTTTCGTGATCCTGGGTAATGATGATAGTAAAACCCACGAAGCCTCAATGCTGGATATTTCCACATCCGGTTTATTAACTTATATTCATGGACGCAATGTTAAATTTCTTGATTACACGATTGTTGGCTATTCTTATGTGCCTCCGACCCCATTTCTGAATAAAGATTGGGAGAAATATGATGTGTCCAGATTCGTCGATGTAGGTTGTGTATCTCCCGAGGAAGGATATCGCAGTATTCCCGTGACCCGGGATGAGATTATATTTTCTACGATCAAAAAAGATTTGGACTTACTCTTCTCTGATATCGAGATCAATAAAGCCATCTGTCTCTTTCATTCTCCTCCCTATCAGACAAATCTGGATAGAGCTGCTCTCGACAGTAAATTTATTGATCATGCTCCTCTGGATGTACATGTTGGGAGCATTGCAATTAAAGAATTTATAACCGGAAAATCACCTTATATTACCATGCATGGACATATTCATGAATCTACCGGATTGACTGGTATCTGGAAGGAAAAAATCGGTAATACGATTAGCTTTCAAGGTGCTTCAGCATTAAATGATAAAACTGTAATCAAATTCGATCTTGAAAATCCTGAAAAGGCAGAATTGCTGAAATAAACAGAAAAAGTTAATTTTAAATGTTGGGTGATGATTCGTAAATTGTAATTCGTAATTTGTAATTAGCAAAAGATACCTTTCGAAAGTTTCCCTTCATATTTTCTTCGTTAGTCTTTCGTAAGGTTTGGTTAAGAAACAGTAATTTGTTAGAAATGAAAGTTATTAGATAGAGGTTCAAGTTGCAAACTTTAACCAACAAATAACTATTTTCATTTAACTTTTCCACTTTCTAACTTTTTAACTTTTTAACTTTAAATTTTTCCACACCTAATACCTAACACCCTAAACCCTATATCCTATAAAAAGATAGGTTTC
>JAUVIJ010000246.1 GCA_030592835.1 Candidatus Cloacimonadota bacterium
ATAGCTGCTCAGTTTCCCGGAGTGATATCCGGTTTTATTGGTCATGGTAACAGTGTTAATGACATCAAACGGTTTAAATCCAAGTTTCCACCAGGTATGCTTTTGCTGACACCGGGAGTTAAATTGGAAAAAGGCAAAGATAATATGGATCAGCAGTATATTACCGTTGAAGAGGCTATTCAGGGTGGAGCCGATTGTATAATTGTCGGACGGGGAATCTATGAAGCCGATGATCCGGCTGAGATTGCCAAAGTCTATCGAGAACGGGCCTGGAAAGAATTCAAAAAAAATATATAGGAGTTGATATGAAGCATATGATATCAATGAGAGACGTAAGTCAAAACGAGATTTTGGAACTTATTTCTCTTGCCGGTAAAATTGAAAATAAAACAGTGAAAGCTGATTTGACCGGGAAGATAGCGGCTCTACTTTTTTATGAACCATCCACAAGAACCATGTTTTCTTTTGCCGCGGCAATGAAACGTCTCGGAGGTGATACTTTGACGATGAGGGATATTTCAACGACATCGATAAAAAAGGGAGAAACTTTTGCAGACACTCTTCAAACCATTGCCCAATACAGTGATTTAATCGTTCTTAGATCCCCGATTGAAGGTGCTGCGAGATACGCTTCCGAAACAGTTGATATTCCTGTTGTCAATGCCGGTGATGGTGCAAATCAGCATCCTACTCAGGCTCTTCTTGATCTGTATTCGATAGTTAAGACACAGAAAAAACTGGATGATCTGACCATAGCTGTTGTCGGTGATCTGAGATTTGGCAGAACTGTCCATTCCCTGGTACAGGCTATGTCGGATTTTTCTCCCCGATTTTATTTTGCTTCTCCTTCCCATCTGAAGATGCCACAATATATTCTGGATGACCTGAGGAAAGAGAACATAGAATTTGATGAGGTGAAAGAAATCGACAAAATCGTTAGTAAACTGGATATTATGTATGTTACCAGAATCCAGAAAGAAAGATTCGCAGATCCAGAGGATTATGAAAAAATCAAAGATTCTTATATAATCGATAAAAATTTATTGAGTAATGTAAAATCGAATTTCAAGATCATGCATCCACTGCCCCGGGTAAATGAAATCTCGACTGAAGTTGACAGTACACCTTATGCTTATTATTTTCAACAGGCAAAAAACGGTGTGTATATGAGACAGGCTATAATCACTACTTTAATAGGAGCACGATCAAGAAAAAGATAAAAGTAAATGCCATCAAAAACGGTACTGTTATAGATCATATCTCTGCAGGTAAGGTTTCAAAGGTGATGGATATCATCGATCTTGATTCCAATGATGTTGTCATGGTCGGGATGAATCTTGCCAGTAATAAAATTGGTAAAAAAGATATTTTAAAAATAGAGAACAAGGAATTGTCTCGCGATGAGGTTAACAGCATCTCTCTTATTGCACCCAATGCAACACTGATCATCATAAAGGATTTTAATGTTGTTAAGAAAAACAAACTTGAGATGCCGGAATTTATAGAAGATCTAATTCTATGTCCTAATCCCAAGTGTGTAACAAATATGGAAAAGATTAAATCCAAATTCCGGATTATTAATGAAAAACAGACAAAAGTCAGATGTTATTATTGTGAAAAAAAATATCTTGTTGATGAAATAAAAATCAGGATTTAAATTTGTACTTTCAGGAGATTTGATGGCAAAAAAAATCTATATCGAACCTTCACGTACACTGATGGAGTTTCGTTTATTGCCCGGATTGACAAAGAAAAACTCTTTACCGGATGAAATATCCCTGCGCACGCCCCTGGTGTACAGTGACAGTCAGGATAAAAAATATTATCTCAATATACCTATGGTCGCTGCTGCCATGCAATCGGTATCCGGTTATAAGATGGGTATCGAACTCGCTAAAATGGGCGGGGTTGCCTTCATCTATGCATCCCAGTCAATCGAATCCCAGGTTGAAATGATTTCCAGGATCAAACATTATAAAGCCGGATTCGTCGAACCTCTGATCATGCGACCGGAAATGACTGTTAAAGAAGTGTATCAGATCCGCAGTGATACAGGTTATTCAACTTTTCCAGTCGTGGATCAGGATTATCGACTGGTCGGATTGATCACAAAATGGGATTACGATATTTCACTTCATAGTGAGTTTCTGGTTCGAGACCGCATGACCTCCAGGAAGCAGGTTGAAGTAGGTGTAAACATTTCTGATCTTAAGGAAGCTAACAATATTCTTCTGGAAAGTCATAAATCTGTATTACCAATAGTTGATAAAAATGATAAACTGCTCTCGATGGTCTTTCGCAAGGATATCTACGATCAGCAAAGTTATCCTCTTGAAGTACATGATCAACGAAAGAGATTACTTGCTGCAGCCGCAATAAACACTCATGATTTTGAGGATAGAGTACCGGCGTTGGTGAAAGAGGATGTGGATGTGGTGTCTATAGATTCTTCCGACGGTTTTTCCGAATTCCAGAAGAACACGATCTCCTGGATTCGTGAGAATTATCCATCTTTACCTGTCATCGGGGG
>JAUVIJ010000210.1 GCA_030592835.1 Candidatus Cloacimonadota bacterium
AAATTACAAATAAATAGCAATGGGTGTAAATATCAAATTACAAATGATAAATTAAAAATAAAAAACAATGAACAAAGCTACAAATTCAAAACAAATATAAGCATTTCTCGTTTGTTATTTTGACATTTCGTATTTGGTATTTATTTGGTTTTTGGATTTTGTTTTTTGTACATTTAATATATCGAACCATTTAAAACTAAAAGGAACCTAATTGGTTCTTGAAAAAACTGAGTGAGTACACATATCCAATATTCAATATCCAAATTATAAATAACACTGGGCGTAAATATCAAATTACAAATGATAAATTACAAATAAAAAACAATGAACAAAGCTACAAATTCAAAACAAATAAAAGCATTGCTTGTTTGTTATTTCGACATTTCGTGTTTGGGATTTATTTGTTTTTTGGATTTTGTTGTTTTTTGGATTTTGTTGTTTGTGATTTATATTCGTCGGGATTTTCTTGTCTCATCGTAGTCTAGACATAGACGGACCTGTCACGCTGTAGCCTTGGCGAAGGTGGATCGACACAAAAGAAATGAAGCTTAATACTCTAAGTAAAATCTTCTTATTATTATTCAGAACATAAGGAAATCAACGATTCTGAATTTTTTCGGGGGATGCATAAAAGCACTTTTTCTGGTTGACAACAATCTCATCCCTGATAAAAAATTTCAGATAGGATTCAATTAAACAGGAGTGTAAATGAAAAAGATCTTTGTGTTGGATACGAATGTGTTAATCCACAATCCACAAGCTATGTTTTCCTTCAGCGATAATCATGTTGTCATTCCTATTATTGTCATTGAAGAAATTGATGCTTTCAAGAAAGGGCTCGATGAGAAAGGAAGAAATGCCAGGCAGATCGGACGATACCTGGATAAATTACGTGAGGACGGCAGTCTGCAGAAGGGTGTCAAAACAGAAAAGGGAGGTATGATCCAGGTCGTAATCAGCCGTCAGGTATCTGAAACGGCGAATAATGTGTTAATAATCGATACTAATGACAATCTGATAATTGGTACGGCTCTCTTCATTAAAAAGCAAAATCCGGATACACCTGTAATACTGGTTTCAAAAGATGCTAATGTCAGAATTAAAGCTGACGCAGTGGGATTAGTTGCTCAGAATTTTGAGACCGATCGGATAAATTTCAGTGAATTGTATAATGGATATACGAATATCAAGATCAATAAAAAACTTCTCGATAAATTCAGGGATGAAGAATATCTGGATAATATTTTCGAAAAATCGAATGAATCATTTTATCCCAATCAATTCATTCGGATGTGCAGGGATATAACCCAGGAAACTGCAGATGCTATAGCGAGGTTTTCTCCGGAGAACAATTGTTTTTATCCTTTGAGTTATTACAAAGGGCAGGAGATTTTCGGTATAAAAGCCCGTAATGATGAACAAATTATGGCATTTGAGCTTCTTCTGGATCCTACGGTCAAACTCGTTAGTCTCGTTGGTAAAGCGGGAACAGGGAAAACACTGATAGCTTTAGCTGCGGGATTGAATCAGGTTGTTGAAGAGGATAATTATACCAGGATGGTAGTTTCCAGACCGATATTTCCCTTAGGAAAAGATCTTGGTTATCTTCCGGGATCCAAAGCGGAGAAACTCAACCCATGGATGCAACCAATTTATGATAATATGGAAATTCTCCTATTCAACAGAAATGAACAACAGAATAATGAAAACGGTAAGATCTTTGGAAAGAAACAACCTCGGCTGGAGGATTACATGGATTTCGGATTCATAGAGCTGGAACCTCTTACTTATATCAGAGGGCGAAGCCTTCCTGATCAATTCCTCATTGTCGATGAAGCTCAAAATCTTACTCCCCATGAAATGAAAACGATTATCACCAGGGCGGGAGAAGGAACTAAGATTGTTTTAACAGGTGATCCCTATCAAATAGATATTCCCTACCTTGATTCCGAGAGTAACGGACTTAGTATTGCTGTTGAAAAACTAAAGAATGAACAAATTATAGGTCATATGACCTTGTCCAAGGGAGAACGCTCGACCCTGGCAAATATAGCAGCTAAATTCTTTTAAAAGATTATAATATGAAATTCGATCGTAGCTGGATAGAAATCAATCTCGATAATTTCAGGGATAATCTGGAACAGTTGAAACAGCATCTGGATCCGGATGTTAAGATCATGCAGATCGTTAAAGCTGATGCATACGGACATGGAGCTTACCAGATATCGAAAGCAGCTCTTGATTGCGGAATTTCAATGCTGGGAGTCGCTAATATCGATGAAGGTATCTTGCTCAGGTATCAGGGAATAAAAGCTCCGATCCTGATTCTTTCACCTGCTTTTACTGAAGAAATTATCGGAATTATTGAAAATGATCTGATCCCATCGATATCTACTCCGGAATTTGCCGGGGAATTAAACCGGATCGCACGGAAAAGATCAATTAAAGTTAAAGTTCATATTAATATCGATACCGGTATAGGGCGCAGTGGAATCGAACTGGAAAAAGGGATTGATTTCATCAAGCAAATCCAAACCCTGGACTATTTAGAGATAGATGGTATCTACTCCCATTATGCTGCCAGCGAGAATGATAAGAACTTTACCCGAATTCAGTTGGATCGATTCAGAAATTTATTGAAAGAATTGAACTTTCAACCTAAGTATGTACATATAGCTAATAGCAGCGGGATTTTATTGATTAGTGATAAAATCTGTAATTTAGTTAGAACAGGATTATTAGCTTATGGTATTTATTCAGATCAATCCTTGAAAAAGGAGATCGATCTAAAACCGGTTATGACCTTTAAATCTCAAATAAGCCAGATAAAATCAGCCCGAAAGGGAGATTCGATAGGATATAATCGGACCTATAAAGCTGAGAAAGATATCCGTTATGCCATCGTCCCTGTTGGGTATGCAGACGGTTATGATTACCTGTTATCGAATAAAGGGCTCGTCTTGATCGGAGATGAGATCTATCCGGTGATAGGAAAAGTCAGTATGGATATGATTGCGATCGATATCGGTGAAACTGATGTTGTAAAGAATGGTGATGAAGTTGTTTTACTTGGCGGGAACCGGGAAGAGCTTAGAGCTGAATATGTCAGCAATTTATATAAAGGTTCTGCTTACGAGATCTTATGTCAGTTGGGACGTCGAGCAAAAAGGTTTTATTTGGAAAAAGAAAAAATAAAATCCACATCTCCCCTGCTCCGACGTGAGTTTGTATCCCTCGATTATTCCGACAATAAACTTAATTCCATTATTGAATCTGCAATAGAACAGCGTTTACAGAG
>JAUVIJ010000235.1 GCA_030592835.1 Candidatus Cloacimonadota bacterium
CTTCATCAAGTACTGATCGAGATTGAATAATTGAGTTTGAGAAAGACTATCTTTAATACCAGTAAAAAACAAAGCTGAAACATTGTCTTCGAAAGGAGTGAAAAGATCGACAACGTTAACCTCATAACTTTCACTAAGAAGTTGTCGCACAGTACCGAACTGTTCAGCCTGAGGTGGCATACCCGGTATATTTTGTGCAGGTGGAAGAGGATCTGTCTGGAAGAAAGCCAGTTTTTTCATACCCTGGGAAGTTATTTTTTTAATTTTACTGGTAATATCATATTCCAGACCTCTTGTATTCTGGATCAAGGGAATTGATTCGGTTTTATTCTGATAGAGAAATGCAAGTCCCATATAGACTTCACGTATTTCCAGCTTGTCATTCTCTATTACCCGCATCTGTACAGGGGAAATTTGATTCTTCTGAGCTTCTTCCTTTAAGGTCTTTTCATTGGTGGGATCGATAAACTCGAATCTCAATTTTCTCCTGGAATAGGCTTCATATTCGGAAAGTAAATCCTGAGTGTAACGACGCGCATCAGCGTATTCACCTGGAAGATTCTTCGAGAAGTAGGCTTTGATAACTAATCTGTCTTCCAAACTTCTCGCTGTTGTTTTACTTGCCTCAGACAGCGAATAAACATGTCCTTTAGAAAGATCGAATCTTGTGAATAGGTTTAATGAGACCAGGTTAACAAAAACAATGATCGCTATTAAAATGATTAGATTGAATAATGTTGATTTATTAGTTTTCATAATGATCTCCTATTTCCACTTTCTGGATTGCATACTTACGATCGCTAATCTAAGGAACAGAATTATCAGACTGACAAAATAGACCAGATTCCTGGTATCGATAACACCCCTGGTAATATTGGAAAAATGATAACCGATGCTGAGATACTGGAAGAAACCAGCAATAGCGCTTGGTAGAAAAAAGAGCGTATATTCCAGGATAAAGAGAACAAAAATAATGAAAAAACTAATAATGAATGCTACGATCTGATTACCTGTCAGACTGGATGTAAAGATCCCTATCGAACTGTATACAGCACCCAGCAGAACTAATCCCAAATAACCACAGAAGATCGCTCCAAAATCAATATTGGAACCCAGCACGAGAATAGTCAAAAAGTGTATAAGAGTAAAAATTAGCCCCGTAGTAATTATGCTCAATGAAGCCCAGAATTTTCCCATGATTATCTCTGCATCATTCAGAGGCAGGGTCGTAAGTAGTTCGATTGTACCGCTATTTCTTTCTCTTGCCAGCAAACCCATCGTTATCGCTGGGATGAAGAAAATATAGATGATAGGGATAATCCCGAACAGCGATCTCAGATCAGCTTGATTATTCAGGAAAAGAGGGCTGGCAAAGAACCATCCGCTGATAAGTAGAAACACTACCAGGATAATGTAAGCCGAAGCTGCATTGAAATATCCGTTAATTTCCTTTTTGGCTATGATTTTTGTGTAATCCATTACTCACCTCCATCTTCAATGGTCAGATTGCGGAAAACATCTTCCAGACTGATTTTATCACGATGCATTTCCAGAATTGTCCAGTTTTGCTTTTTAATGAAATCATAGATCTCCGCTCTTTTATCGCTCTCGGCACCATATTTGATGATTGCTTCAGTAATATTACCTGTCTTTTTATTGACCGATAATAGACTGATATCGGATACTTTTTCCGTTATGGATGAAATCTCATCCTCATTTGCTATAAGTTCCAGGATCAGTTTTGTTTTATTCTGGAAACTCGATTTGAGTTCTTCTGTAGATCCATCGGCAACTATCTTTCCTTTATTGATAATGACAATACGATCACAAACTGCCTGAACTTCCTGAAGTATATGGCTCGATATGATCAGTGTTTTATCCTTACCTAGTTCTTTGATCAATCCCCTGATCTCAGCAATCTGATTCGGATCAAGCCCAACTGTGGGTTCATCCAGGATCAGGATCTTGGGATCATGAATAATCGCCTGGGCAAGCCCCACTCTTTGTCGATATCCTTTTGACAGGGTATGGATCGGTTTCTCTATCACTCCCTGCAATCCACATTTCTGGCTGACCTCATTCAATTTAGCTCTGAAATCATCGATATTTCTGATCCTGGCTACGAACTGCAGATAGTCGTGTACGGTCATATCAGTATAAAGAGGATTGGTTTCCGGCAGGTATCCAACTAATTTCCTGATTTCCCTTGAGTTTTCGATCACGTTATAATCACCAACATGAATATTACCAGCCGTTGGTGAAAGAAAACAGGTGATTACTTTGAGAGTGGTTGTTTTCCCAGCTCCATTTGGACCAAGAAATCCAAGAATTTCACCTTCATTTATGGTAAAATTTATATGATCAACTGCACGCAGAGAACCATAATCCTTTACCAGATTTTGTAGTTGAATCATTCAATTACTCCTTATTTTATAAGAATTTGATATAGATGTCTGAAAGAAAAAATGCTATGAATTGTCAAGCTTAAATAGTGATCTATCTTTATTATAAATACCGACAAAGGAATTATAATTTATAGTTGGGATAGTTGAGTAGGTAAGTATATAACTCGACTCGGGTTTTCCAAACTCGAGTCGAGTTATATACATTTGAAAGATCTTCTTATCTAGCTACTTTCGTCATAAATTTAAAACTTAGGGAAAATACATCATAAGCTTCTGACTTTAACCTTCCGATTTTTCTTATGGTGAATAGCCTGTAAGATAAAAATCGGAAGGTTTATAAAATCACAAACTACAAATCCCAAAAAACAAATAAATTCCAAATACAAATAATGAAATAACAAACGA
>JAUVIJ010000211.1 GCA_030592835.1 Candidatus Cloacimonadota bacterium
GTATTCGATCAGGCTGAGGTTGACAGGGAAAAACAGGTTATTTTGAAAGAGATCGTGATGAGGTCTACCCCACCCGAAGCCAGGATCAATCAGAGAAACAACGAAATTGTCTATCCTATTTCCAACAAGCAGTATCCGGTGATTGGATATACCAATCTTTTCAAAAAACTTACCCGGGAAGATCTTGTGGATTATTACCAGACAAGGTATGTGCCCAACAACATGGTTTTTGTAGTTACCGGCGACATTAATGCAGAAGAAATGATGGATAAACTTAAACTCACTTTTCAGGATTTTCCCAGAAGGATTCTAGTGCCTGTACATCAGCCACTGCAACCGAAACGGGAAGGAACACTCGAGTTCGTGGAAGAATTCAATGTGCAACAACCCAAAATCTATCTGACCTGGATCCTGCCGGCAGAGGATTATGTAGAGCAACCGGCTATAAAAGCCGCGATTGAGATCCTCTTTAGAAATAGGAAATCTCCAATCAGATACAAACTGTTGGAGGAACTCCAACTGGTGAACTATATTTACGCTTATACACGGAGTTCAATGATCTATCCTGAGGGCGAGATCGCAATCGTCTTCGAAGCTAAAAGAACAGAATATATCGATGATATAATCGGGATCATCGACGATGAATTAGAGCATTATGCCCAGGTCGGAATCGAGGAAAAGGATCTTCAAAGCCTGATCAATAAAAATAGAGCACAGAAACTGCTTTCTACTCCCAGTGTTTCTTCCGAGAGTAATCGTATCGGCTGGTCCATGATCAGATATGGTGTTCCGGATCGGTTTGAAAGTTATCTGGAATTACAGGAAACATTATCCACAGAAGATATCAGGGAAGTAATTGCTGAATATCTCTGTGATCAGAACCGGATCATCTTTAATGCTGTTCCTCTAGGTGAAAAACAATTGCTGGAAGACATAAAGGATACGGATATAGTGAAAAGTGATCCTCAAAAAATCCGGATCTCTGATAAACTTACCTTGATCCACCGTCAGAATTCGGAAAAACCTCTGATCCGTGGAGTAATCTGGCTACCTTTATCTTCCGAATATGAATCCATGGTAACCGCCGGCAACCTCGATCTGATGTTGGATTTGATGTTCAAGGGATCAAAAGACTTTGAATCACTGGATATTTCGGAATGGAAAGAGGATCATGCAGTTCGAGTTAACCATGAGATCAACAGGTTAGGAACAACGATACAATTCAAATGCTTGAAAGACGATTTTCAGACTTTATCAAAAATGCTATTTGACGCATTCAATAATCCTGTTTTCCCGGAAAGCGAACTTGCTCTTGCTAAGAAAGATGCCGATGCCTATTATAAAAGATCTCTGACCGATGCTTTCGATCTGCATCAGGAGTTCATCAGATCTACTTTGTTCCCGAATTCTAAAGACGGAGTATCTAATAAAGATATCCTGGAAAACGTTAATATGATGACCCGAAAAGATCTGTTGGATCTACAGAATAGATACTTCAGGACTGATGAAATGATAGTAACCCTTTTCGGAGATCTGAACGAAGATGAAGCAATTGTAATAGTTGAAGATATCTACAGAAACTTCCCTCATGATCCGGAATTTCCTGAGAAAACCATTTCCGATATGCTGGTAACCGACAAGGTTTTCATCAATCAATACGAACTGGAACAGGTAAACCTCAGTCTGAACTTTCTTGCCCCAGCTCTCGGAGATAGAGATTTTCTGACAATGAGAGCGATCTATGCCCTCCTGAAAGGGGCACGTGGACGTCTGTACAACGCTACACGGGGCAATAACGATCTAGCCTATTTTGCTTTTGCCGATTACCAGTTTACCGAAGATTTTGCTTATTTTCGTCTAACCAGCCAGACCTCCATCGATAAGAAAGATGAGCTTATCTCTGTTCTGAAGAATGAGATCGACAGATTTATGAAAGAACTGGTTTCCGATGAAGAACTCAGGATCGCCATCGAGGAAGACCAGAAGATCATCAAAGCCTATTTAAACGATAATCAATTACCCTACTTCATGACCTATTACGAGTCCATCGGACTGGGATACGATTATCTTTATCATAGTACAGAATACTTGAGTAGAGTCACTCCGGAAGATATAAAAAATGCAGCCAATAAATATTTTGTCGAAGCTACAATCATCGTTTCGGAGCCGGTCAATACAGTTAAATTACTGGTGGATTAATGCTTTCTGCAGCCGGATTTGAACTCGATCTCTCCAGCCCGGTGGTTTGCACTGCCATTCATAATGGGCACAATCTATCGCCTGCAGTTAGCGAGATTATGAGAATCGATGAATCTGCCAGGTTGCGTGAGGAAGATCCCTTTACAGCAGATTTCATAGCTATCTGCAAAAATCGGATTGTAGCCAATTACAGCAGGTTTGAATTTGATCTGAACCGACCACGGGAGAAAGCGATCTATCAAAAACCTGCAGATGCCTGGGGATTAAATGTCTGGCAATCTTCCCCATCCCGGGAAATACTGGAGAATTCACTGCAAAAATACGATGAATTCTATAGTCAGTTTGAGATCTATCTAAAGAAACTACTGCAAAAATTCCCCGTAATTACTGTTTTCGACATCCATTCCTATAATCATCGGAGAAAAGGACCCGAAGCACCGCTGGATGATCCCAATGAGAATCCTGACATCATTCTGGGAACATTAAACCGGAATACTAGATGGGGAAACCACTATAAAAAAATCGCGGAAAAATTCAGAAAGGGAAGTTGCCTGAGTAAACTTCTGGATGTCAGGTTTAATGTAAAATTTCCCGGGGGTTATCTTCAAAAATGGATCAAAACTAATTTTCCCGATTCCATCTGTTGTATTTCAGTAGAATTCAAAAAGATCTTCATGGATGAATGGACTGGAAAACTCAACAATGTTGCTTTTTCCGAATTAAAAAAAATTCTTTCCGCTGTAATTACATCTATGGAACAGGAATTATCAAAATAAGAAATGATTTCATTTTTTCTAAAAACGGCATAATACAAATTAAGTTAATAAATTGATGATAAACAAACGTTAAGAAAAATTTTCTGTTTGAGTTGTTTTCTAATTTTTTTCATAGAATCTATGTAGGAAATAACGAGTTAAGATTTTTTAGTGTTGTTTACCAATTTTAGTAATTTATATTCGACGGGAGTTTCTTGTCCCGCCGTAGCATTTGCGAAGGAGGATTCTTTGCTTCCCCGTTATCCAACGGGGCAGACTGTTTCTTTTGACCTGTCTCGTCGTAGTCTTGATGTAGACGGACCTGTCACGCCGTA
>JAUVIJ010000108.1 GCA_030592835.1 Candidatus Cloacimonadota bacterium
ATTCATAAGTTTAACAGATCGTTAAATTTTGAACTTCTAAACTTATAACATTTGATTCGATACATGATATTTTTCCAGCAATCCAAATTAGTTTATTTTTCTTGAGAATTTTAAATTCAGGATATTTTTCTAATGAGACTGAACAAAAAATCCATGGTATCTCCCCACGACTCTTTAACATAATAGCTATTTGATTCTCATTTTGTTCTACAATAAACCCATAAGTACATTTCCATTGTATATTTAAGCCAATAAAAAAACTTTCTTTTTGTGTTTTCTGAAATGGAGGGACTTCTTCAATTTGCTTTAATATTTCTGATGGGAGTGGTTTAGCTTTAAACAAATTTAGATCGAACGGATAATATTTCTTTTTTGAATTTTTATTTAATATTCTTTTAATAATAAAATACATTCCAGAAATTAATGCTACACCTATACCAGAAAGCAACCATTCTTTATTATCCCAAATGAAATCTAACACCTTTTCTCCTATGTTAGTGTTGATACATGGCTTTAATTATCTCATGTTTAAATTTGTAGATATTTACATTATCAGTTACCGTTTATTCATAGTCAAACTTTTTCTCATTCTTACACAAAATTGCTACAATTTGTCAGATTTTAAACAATACAAAGTGAATCAGGTGAATTTTAGAGCTGCTTTACTACTTATACGTGAAAAACGAAATATTTTATATTAATACTAAAGCGGAGTTGAATTTCACCCTTTTCACCCTGTGAACTAATTTCTATTTAAATAGTTTTCTAATTTTCTCAAACTCAGGACTATTTATAATATCCAGCTTTTTATCTGTAATTGTCAAAATCCTGTCGCGACATTTTTTCAATCTTTCAATCATTGGAATTATTACTGAAATACTATGATTTGTATAAGAGTATATGTCGTTTGATGAAGTTGGTATTTTATAACCTTTTGAACTGCTTGATATTAATAAATCATTATCTCGTAATTTAGCAATTAAAGACATAAAATACCGATTGTTATATTCTCGTTCAAACAGATTTTTTAAATGCTGCTTTATTTCTTTTGAAGATAAGAATTTATTACTATCGTAATGTAATTGTGTCATCAGATATTTTAGAATTGCTACTTGATCTTTTTCTTCAATTTCGTTAAAATTTGATTTTTCTGATATAAATTTTATACATAATCTCAAGCTGATCTCAGCTATGTTTTGATCAAATTCATTTGATTCAATTAAATCTATTCTATCAATATAACGTTCATATGATATAGGCCATTCATCAATTTTCAAAATTCTATTTCTTAATAAATTGAGATATTCAGGATAATTATTATTGATTCTTGTATGATCATATCCAGATGAAATGATACCACATATGATATCAGCCAGTTGTACGAATATATTAGTTTTGCTATCTACAAATTGGATTTTATATGGATTGAAAATACTGTTGTCATAAATAGGCCTGTCATAAAAGTACTTTTCAAATTCTCTGACGAATTTTTTACTCCCATGGGAATCTGAGTAGATGTTAAGTGACTCATAAATCAGTTTAAGCTATTTGTATAGCATATTATTTAAGAATTTTATAAATGCTTTTTTGTATCTAAGACCGCTTTCTTCATAAATTCTTCTCTTATCTGTTACAAAACTAATAATGAAAAATGGCAATTTGTTTATCTTAGTAATGATCTGAAACAACTTAATATCTCGATTGTTTCGCAGATTATGATACTTCATTTCACCTTTCTGAAAAAACTCTTTACGAACTTCTTCAAGAACTATTCGTACTGTATCTAAATCATCCGGATTCACAATTACAGCAGTTGTTATAAAAGGAGTAGAAGTTCCAGGACTCTCAAAATTGAAGCCGAAATTTCAAGATTCATCTATAAATTCATATTTGTAATTCTCTAATAGAACAGGTAAAGCATCATTCATGTTTTTCTCAATTTGTTGGTGAAATTATTATATCAATCATTTCACCAGCACCATCTTCCTGGAAACCACCTCATCACCCGCTCTCAACTGATAGAGATAGATCCCTGACTCTAAACTGATCCATATCATCCCGTCCGTTCCAGAGTATGCTGTGAGTGCCTGCGGTATAGTTTTCGTTCACCAGCGTTCGTATCTGCTGTCCTCTGATGTTATAGATAACCAGTTCGACATATTTTGGGTGACTTAGTGCGAAGGAGATGGTGGTAGATGGACTGCGACCGGCTACTGCCGGTTTGAATGGGTTGGGGTGATTTTGAAGAAATGATATATCTTTGATTATATCATTATTGTTTATATCTACCCACTCTTCAGTCCAGAAGTTCCAGAGTAGGGCTGGACCATTGAATTGTTCTCCAGTATTTGGATTTACGAAACTTGTAACCACTTCCACCCAGTAATTAGTATTATAATCTAAATGGATATAATCCAAATTATAAGCTGTTTCATATAATTCTATATCATTCAGGATAGGATTGGTTAAATTTTCATGATCTGAAAGAGTTAAATAATATAATGTTGGTGGAACACCATATAATGGAGCTTGCCATGATAATTCTTCCACATCCACTGAAATATCTTCCCCTACAGGTTGCCCATTTGTTGCTGGATTAGGATACGGTTCATACCCATAACTTCCTGTGACAGGGATGATATAATCATCTCCACGCTGATAATTTGAATTATTCTCGATATAAATATTGCCCATGAATGACTCACCATATACAAAATTTGTACCATCAAAAGTTACGATTACTACTGCCTGACCGCCATATGGATCTACAACTCCAACTTCAGGACAGAAAGATACTTCTACAGGTCTTTCTCCATTAGATCTTGCAGTTTCCTCAAACGAACAGTTAAATAATAATTCACCAGGACCATCATTGGTTAAGATCAAAACTTCATCCAGGATACTTCCATGCGGAAGATTTACCATGAAACATGTGGGATCTACTTCGATTTCAGACCATAATAACTCGATATCAAGAACTGAGTTTTCTCCATTTGAAATAATTACATCAGGCGTTTCAGAAGAGAAGTAATAATCGGATTCAGTAAAAATAGTATATGTCCCAGCCGAGATTGATGTTATCTCAAAATATCCGTTCTCATCAGTATATGTTTCATATTCTTGGAAATAAACTTGAACATTTTCTATAGGGATATCAGTATTATATTTGTAAACGTGACCAGATAAAGATCCGTTTCTGAATATATTTTCAGCAAGCAGATTATTCAATAATAACAGAATAAAAAGAACAATTGAGGAGATCAATTTTTTTTTCACTATACTCTCCATTAAACAGATCTTCTTTTGTATTTAATAGATTAGTTTGATATCACTCTCTAAATCTGATTAATAGTTAAACTTAGTCAAACTTTTTCCTCATCGCTGGTTATAAAGATCCAAGAAAAAAGTTTAATAGATAATACCATGTCCACCAGTCTTTGTCCCGTTTTCATTTTTTAAAAAGCTGGACTATGACCTGTCAGGCGGCGAAATAGTGATCTTGTAAACGCCTATTACTAGCTAAACTCACGCCTATGTTTGACTGCTGGCAGTCAATTCTTAAAAGTTGGTGTAAATTCGGATCTCATTATTTTTCCTTTGTTAATTAATATCTTGGCAATTTGAAGTGAGCGGAATAATCTTAGAAACGGTTTTACACAGAGGAATTCTTACCAGTGAACCCAAGGTATGTCGCCATGGCATGTTTTTCAACGGTTGAAAGATGTGAGTAATTAAAACCATTGAAAAAGTATAGCAAGAAGAAAATTACTTTTAAACTTTTTCAAGATTAAGAATGTAACTCAATCAATTTGATTGAATAAGACCTCAACTTTCGAATGTGCGTAAGCTCTTCGGAACCGAACGGAGTGAGCTCTGCGAAGCTAATGTGGAAAATTTAAACAATCGGAAGACCTTTCGGACATTCCGATGTTTCTCTGTGAATAAAAAATCAAAGAAAAATTAATCTGATAAATGAATTATTTGGATAATAACAACAAACTTTTGTAAATTAGATCTAACTATTGAAAAAAATATCAATATCTTTACGAAGGTTCTATTATTTTAACCCAGATAATGCAATAGAGGTTTAATAAAGAGTGGTAATATTTTATAGGGTGATGGGTTACAAAATTTTCATGCATATCATAAAGATATTCAGAAACAATTTTGTAATTCATTCACACATAAAAGAATGCTGCTATTTGAAAATATCTACTGCATTATCTGGGTTTAACTTATGGTTGTTATGTAGTTACAACGGTAATGGAGGATATTATGTTAAGCAATCCGGTGATCGATACAATGTTGAATCATAAATCGATTCGGAAATATAAAGAAACTCAACCGACAGACGAAGTACTGAAAACAGTAGTAAGGGCAGGACAACAAGTCCCTTTTTCCTTTCAACTCTGTAGTATACTACTTTCCCGTAATATCGCAAAAAATATCTTCAAAGCCCCTTTTCTTTTTACCATCTGTGTTGATTCCCATCGTCTGGAGATTGTAATGGCGAAAAGAGACTGGAAGTTGGTTACCAATGATCTTTGGTCCTGGTGATATTACACTGGCCGAGGATACAACCGGAAAAGGTCATAAAAGCAGGGTCTATGGCAATGAGAAAGTAGTTCTGGTTGTTATTCAACTCGATCAGAATGAATGAAAATTCCTTTACAGAAAGCTTTTATAGAATTGTAACCCGTAGTTAATAAATTGGTTTTTGTTAGGTGTGCTTTTGGAAATCTTCCCTCAGATTGTCTTTGCGAGGAGTTTCGATGAAATCGGGACAACGCAGCAATCTCTTGTACTATAGAATTAAAAACATAATGGATGATTGCAAGGAAATGAAATTAATCAGATATCTCTGGTCAAAATAAATCGAAGGGAAATAAGAAATGATGAAAAAATTTATCCTTATAATATGCTTAACTGTATTGATCTTCTGCAATATAACCGGTGACCGGAACAAGGATGAAACTATCAGCCAAAATACCGCTGTGATCGAAAACACGGTCAGGAAGCTCTACCTTGCGGTCATCGAATTACCGGATATTATAATTGGACAACACAAAGGTGTTTTCCTGGAAGAATCACTCAATCTCTGTCTTCAGGGAGAAATGCTGATTGTATCGGGGTCCTGGAATGAATTATTAGAAGATCAAGATCCAATAATGATTATTTCCGATTTCTTTTATCAGTTAAACTGGCAACATGAGATTGAGTATTTTGCAGATAGTCCCGATGGAACTTTTCAAGTATTTTCAAAGAAAGGAATCTGGGCTTTTCTCCGGGGAAACTGGGATGGAGGTGACATTACCGATCCAACCTATATTGCCAGTGATGTTTACCAGATAGTTGTTATCTGTGGAATAATTTTAGAATAACCTTACAACGTTCAGGCTTTCTTATTCGTTACAGCTTTTTCATTCCAACTCCTGTTATAAGTTTTTGGTCAACTTATTTCAGGACGGCACAGATATTTCATTATTTCACGTTCTAATTTGTAACTAAAAAATATTTTAACAAATTAAATCCTGAACCCAGGTTGTGAAATTTTTTTGGGGGATGCATGTATACGCAATTAGTTGACAGTGAAAATGATAATATCCATTAGTGGTAATAAATAAGAATATTGAACTGAAGTTCCAGATAAATATTCTGCCTGATTGTGCTAATTTTATTTAGTAGATTATTCAAAAGGAGTATTAATGGACCCACTGAAAAAAAAGACACTTAAACACTTATTTGACAGAAGTATCAGTAAATATTCTCGATTACCCGCCCTTTCCATGGTAAATGATCAACCCTTGACATATGGTCAACTGGGTCAGCAGGTTCAAACTATGTCCGACGTCCTTCATAAAAAAGGTATTACTACCGGAGACAGGGTTGCGATCTTATCCGAAAATAGACCTAACTGGGCTATTGCCTATTTCGCAATAACTACTTCCGGGGCAATAGCTGTTCCGATCTTACCCGATTTTCATTCCAGTGAAGTGCATCATATCCTGAGACATTCCGGAGCAAAAGCCCTCTTTATTTCTGAGAAACATTATAATAAATTGGAAGATGCACAACTGGATACTCTGAATACCATCTTTATCCTTGATGACTTCAGTATCATCCCTCCTGAAACTACTCTTGATAAACTTAAAGAAATTCTCAAGGATGGACAGAGAGAATATGCAAAATTGAAGGAAGCAGCCTTTAAAATGACCAGGTTAATCCAGCCGGAAGTACAGGAAGATGATGTTGCCCTGATCAATTATACCTCTGGTACGACCGGTCATTCCAAAGGAGTTATGCTCACCCATAAAAATCTCATTTTCGATGCCGAGGCTACTCTTAAGATCCAACCTATTAATCATGAGGATCGTTTTCTTTCTGTCTTACCCCTTTCTCACTCTTATGAAGGCACGATCGGTTTTCTGATTCCAATGATGCAGGGCGCTTCGGTCTATTATCTCAATAAACCTCCCGTTGCCAGAGTGTTAGTTCCAGCAATGAAGAAAGTAAGACCAACGATGATGCTGACCGTTCCTCTTATCATTGAAAAAATATATAAATTAAAGATTATTCCCCAGTTTACTCGATCGCCTCTATTACGGAAGTTGTTTCACTTTCCACCCACCCGAAAAATATTACATCGTCTTGCTGCAAAAAAGATCTATCGGACATTTGGTGGTAAACTTCATTTTTACGGGATCGGTGGTGCTTTACTTTCACCGGATGTAGAAACTTTCCTGAGGGAAGGGAAATTCCCTTACGCAATAGGTTATGGTTTAACTGAGACATCTCCTCTCGTAGC
>JAUVIJ010000232.1 GCA_030592835.1 Candidatus Cloacimonadota bacterium
GAAGGTTATAAAGATTGTAAGCTGACTGTATGATGATTATCAAGAATAATGAAATTTTTTCAGAGAAACCTCATCCCCCAACCTACATTAAACCCAGATAATGCAATAGAACTTTGCAAATCCAGCATTATGAAAATAGGTAGAAGATACGACGATATATTTCGTGTTTTCAGGGATTAGAATGTAAATTTATTGGCTTTTTATTTCACCGCTGTAGCAATTACGATTTTTTCCATACCGCTTAGTCGAGCAATATCCATGATCTCCACTATACTGCCGTGGGATACTGTTTTATCTGCTTTCAGGATCAGAGTTTTTTCTTCGAGTTGAGAAAGGATGGTTTCGAATTTGTTCTGTAGATCTTCCATTTCAATAACTTCCCCATTCAATCTTATTTCAGTATCAGAGGTTACTACCAATTCAAGATTTTGAGCGATTATATTCTCAGAGGTTTCCGATTGAGGAAGCTCTAACTTCATTCCCGGTTGTTCGATAAATCTGGTGGTAAGCATGAAAAAGATGAGCAGGAGCAAAACAACATCTATTAAAGAGGTTATATTCAGTTGGACCTTTTTCTTTTCCCGGTTGAAAAGTTTCATGCCTTATCCTTTCTACCATTAATTTTTCTAAGTTTCGAAAAAAGCATGTTTATATGTTTTTCCATATCGAGAACAAGACTTTCTGCTTTGTGGGAAAGGTAATTATAAAAAACCAGAGTCGGTATAGCGATGGTCAGACCTGCAGCCGTTGTGATCAGGGCTTCGGATATACCTCCGGAGAGAGATGAAGGATCACCCACTCCCTCAATCGAGATCACTTGGAAAACTTTGATCATACCCAGAACCGTACCCAGTAATCCCAGAATAGGAGTTATCGAGGCTACTGTACCCAAGAGATTCAAACCGCGTTCCAAAATTCGGATCTCCTGTCTTCCCTGGTCACTTACCAGTTCCCGAATCTCCGCGACAGGTAAGTGTATCGAACTGAGACTCAATTTAACCAGATTGGAAAAAGCTCCCTCTTTATTTTCACAAAAAGAGACCGCCATCTTAACGTCCTCCCGGTTTTGAATATGGCTGAGTATGTCCAGCACATCCTCTCTGATTATTTTAGATTTTTTCAGAGTTATCAATTTCTCAAATACAATTGCAAGGGCAAGGATAGAACAAAGGATAAGGGGGAACATCACAATTCCACCCTGCAGAATAAAAGACCAGATTTCTTTCATTATTTCACCTATTTTTTTCTTATTATATATGCAAATCTTGCAGTAACTTCTAAAAAATTTTCCGGAAAATCTTCTGGTAAAGGCAGGAAAGGATCAGATAATTCAATTGCATTCCTGCTGGTTGTTGTCAGAGAGCTATGACCATCAGCAGTTAGAATTTCCAAGCTGCGTATGCTGCCGTTCTTATTTACAATAAACCGAACCACATTCTCCCCACCGATTATACCCATATGTGTAAAAGCATAGGGCGGATTAATCTTATCCTGGATCTTTCTTTTCATTGTTAGAAGATAGGGAGCAAATTCCCAGTCATAAGTATTGAAAGTAACTCCGCCGAAATCAGGTACGGAGGAAAGCAGGTTCTCGTATGATAACCTCCGGTCCGGATCAGGTTCCTGAAAATATTCCTCTACGGTCAGATCTTTATCGCTTCCCAATAAACCCGCAAGTTCCGAATCCCTGAGAATATCTTTTATTTTTTTTTCTTGAACAGGTTCAATTTCAGCCTGTTCCGGAACATCAACCCGAGCCTGATAATCCTTGTTGTCATACTCCCCGGGAGATCGTGGTAATAATCCTTGATCATCGGGGAATTCATCTCTGGCAAGAGTGTTTTTATCGGATATGAGATTGGTTTCGGCTCCGGGTAGTTCATCATTGGTCACAGGGTCTACCTCAACAAGTTCGAATTCTATGATCTTATCCTGATTTTCTTTTTCCACAATTAGAGGATGATCAGTATGGAAAACTGAAGAGAAATTCCTGGTGAATACTATTAATAGCAGGATATGCAGCAGAAAAGAACCTAAGATGGAATATACTCTGACTCTCGAACTGCGTTTTATTATATGTTCGATTTTTTTATATCCTTCCTGCAATTTCCCGGGTTTCCGATCATCCGGACAGATAATATAACTTAAAATAATAACTTCTGTAACCGGATTTTAAAAAAATCGGATACTTGTCTAAAAATATCCTGATGTATTTTATGACAAGTTAAAGAGTATTTCATGCATCACCAAAAAAATTCAGAATCGTTGAATTCTTTATATTCCGAAGAATAGCAAGAAAATTTTACTTAAAGTATTGATCTTCATTTCTTTTGTTTCGCTCTACCTTCATTCGGAAATTACCGAATTACGGCGGGACAGGTCTGCCTTCGGCAGGTAAACCTCGCAAAGACAGTCCTCTTTTTAACACTATCTTTCTAAGATACTTTACTCAATCCACTCCAGCATCATGAAAATTGCGTTTAGAAATCAACAAAGTCATGGGAAAAAAAGACATTCTGTTTGAGTCCCGATTCCACATTGGGAGGAGTTAATATCTTTTAGCATGATTGCAGTTGATTTTAGTTATTTTCAGGCGCTGGGAGCTTTTCTTTGGTTCGTTTCTTTTGTCGATACAAAAGAAATGAACAATTATTTAAAACTAAGATTCCTGTGTTCCCAAGAAAAACATGGGAACAAGATTTAAAGATTTTTCTTAACATAATTTGTATTATGCCGGTATTAAGAAAATGAAAGCATTTCTAAGTTACAATAATTTTCCTTCCTTTTACGATAAATAAAGTCTATAGAATTTATTTCAACTATTATTTTATGACAAGTTAAAGAGTATTTACCCTTGATTTTTTTGAATTCAGGTAAA
>JAUVIJ010000148.1 GCA_030592835.1 Candidatus Cloacimonadota bacterium
ATTATATTGTTCAGGTTATGGATTTCATCCTGGAACATGCCCACAAGTTCCTGCCTTATTACGAATTTGATTTTCAGACCGGGGACTGGAATCATTTTGAAAACCAGGAGAATAATCATCCCATTAATCTGGACTTTGACGAAGTAATTAATGCAGAAAAGTTTGTGCAATCACAACCTGACAATTGCGAGAATATTTATAAGAACTGTCTGGATCAGGCATATAAATTAGTTAGTGATCTCCAAACACCGGAAAATTTTGTTGTCTTCGAGAGTAAACTCGAGGATCTGATGTTCTTTTATGTTATTAGGTATATCAACAGGCATGAATGAGGTTAGGATGACCCCTATGAAAATCAGGAAGGCTTTGATCAGTGTCTCGGATAAAACAGATATTATTAAAATATCAAAGATCCTGGTTCAGATCGGATGTGAGATAATTTCAACCGGAGGGACCAAAAAGAAACTTGAGAAAGCTGGAATCAAAATTACTGATATATCATCTGTACCTGGAAATCCGGAAGCATTTTCCGGCAGAATGAAGACAATTTCATTCAATATAGAATCTGCTCTCTTGTTCGATAGAAAGACAGACAGTATGGAAGCTGCTGAACTCGGTATTGAACCCATCGATATGGTCATCTGTAATCTCTATCCCTTCAAAAAAGTAAGTGAGGAAGGTGTGGAATTGGAAGAATTGATCGAAAATATCGATATTGGTGGACCGACAATGATCCGGGCAGCAGCAAAAAACTATGCTTATGTTACAGTTGTGACAGATGTCGGGGATTATGATCGGATCATAAATGAATTAAAGGAAAATCAGGGTTCTATCTCCTGTGAAACCAGATACGAATTAATGAGAAAAGCCTTTAATTATACTGCTGATTATGATGATCATATAGCTCAGACTCTTGATCATCGAGCTGGTATAAAGAGTTTAAGGTTTTCATTTCATCAGGGTAAGAACTTACGCTATGGGGAAAATTCTCACCAGCAGGGACTTTTTTTTAGAGAAGCGAATGCCCAAAATTCGCTCGCTAACATTAAAATTCTGCACGGTAAGGAGATTTCCTATAATAATCTGACTGATATTCAAAGTGGAATGGATGCTGTCGGAGAATTATCTGCAAGCGGTTGTGCAATCATTAAACACAATAATCCCTGTGGATTTGCTCAGGGTAAGGATCAATTATCCGCTTTTGAACTTGCCTGGGCAGGAGATCCGATCTCGGCTTTTGGTTCTGTTATCGCTTTTAACGAACCATTGCAATTGAAGACAGCTCAATTTTTACAATTAGACAATAAGGATAAGAGCAAACGAAAATTTGTAGAAGTGATCATCTCTCCTTCGTTTTCATCTGATGTGCTGGATTATTTAAAATTTCATAAGAATTTGCGAATTATCGAGTATGATATTTCGAGATCGTCCCGAAGGTTTGAGATCAAGTATCTGTGTGGTTCTCTATTATGGCAGGATACGGATAATATCCTCTATAAAGAACTGAGATTAATGACCGATTGTGGGTTCAACCTGGAATCGGAGCAAGGATTGATCGAGTTTGGTTTAAAAGCTGTTAAACATGTCCGATCCAATGCCATTGTAATAGTAAGGGAGCATAATTCTGGATATTACCAACTTCTCGGTATGGGTGCAGGACAACCAAATCGTTTGATTGCAACGCATTTAGCAGTGGATAAAGCACGAGAAAATTTGATCAGAGAATATAGTGATAATGAATTAGGATCTGACCAAAAAAAAAGGGAAGATTACATAAAACGTGAGTTGGGTAAAGCAATACTGATTTCCGATGCTTTTTTCCCATTCCCGGATAATGTTGAAGTCGCCGCTGACAGCGGAATCAAAAAAATAGTCGAGCCCGGCGGTTCGATCCGTGATAAAGCAGTTATCAACTGCTGTCGGGAACTGAGCGTATCTCTAATATTTTCAGGTATCAGGCACTTTAAGCATTAAGAATAAAATATAAAGGGGTAATTATGAATTGTCTGGAACATATCTCTTCACCTCAACTTCAGAAGATTCATTCGGGTAAAGTCAGAGAAAGCTTCAGGATCGATCAGGATACAAGAATGATTGTGGTCACAGACAGATTATCAGCCTTCGATAACGTTTTGAAATCTTCAATTCCTTATAAAGGTACTGTTCTCAACAGCATATCTAATTTCTGGTTTGAAGAAACAAAGGATATAATCGGAAATCATCTGATAAAATCCATTGATCCTAATATTAACCTGGTTAAAGAAGCTGAACCAATACGCATCGAGATGATCGTCCGTGGATATCTTACCGGATCGATGTGGAGGGGATATCAAAAAGGAAAACGGGTGTTTTCCGGGATCGAAGTTGACAATGGAATGATTAGAAACCAGAAGTTCGAGTCACCTTTGGTAACACCAACAACCAAAGAGGATTCTGATAGAGAAATAACTCCTGAAGACATTGTAGCCGAAGGTTGGACATCGACTGAACTTTATCAGAAAATGACGGAAGTATCCCTGTCTTTATTCAATTTTGGTACGAAACTCCTGGCAGATAAGGGTATAATTCTGGTAGATACTAAATACGAATTTGGTCTTGTGAATGATGAACTTATTTTGATAGATGAGATCCATACCCCCGATTCGTCGAGATTCTGGAGTTCCGCCGCCTATATACATGATTCCGATAAGGTTGAGCAGATCGATAAAGAATATGTCCGTCAATGGTTGCTTGCCAACAAAAAAGATGGAGTTTATCCCGATGTGCTACCTGATGAAGTAATCAAGGAAACGTCGAAAAGATATATCGAGATCTATGAGATCATCACCGGGAAATATTTCAAAGCTACCTATAGTATTAAAGACAGAATTAGATTAAATCTATGTATGAATAATATTATTAAAGATGGATATGTGATCATAGTTATGGGTTCTCCTGCAGATCTTAATCATGCCAGGAAGATCAGGGATATTCTTAATGGATACGATGTGTTTACTGATCTCAGAATTGTTTCTGCTCATAAAAATGGTGAGAGGATTCCGTTACTAACTAAGGAATATAATAACTCGATCGAACCTGGTGTAGTTATTGCAGTTGCCGGAAGATCGAATGGTCTGGGAGGATCCCTTGCTGCTAATCTTGCAATACCGGTAATCAACTGCCCACCTTTCAAAGATAAAATGGATTTCATGGTTAATATAAATTCTTCCTTACAAATGCCTTCCAACACTCCGGCGATGACAGTAGTAGATACCAATGCGGCTGCACGAGCAGCTTTAAGAGCGTTGAACCTGAATAGGTTGAAAGTTATGTTCATAAAAGAGATCAGCGATGTCAAAGCTGCTCTGATCGAAGCCGATAAAGATATTCGAAACAGTTAAACCCAGATAATGCAATAGAGGTTTAATAAAGAGTGGTAATATTTTATAGGGTGATGGATTAGAAAATTTTTATGCATATCATAGAGATATTCAGAAACAATTTTGTAATTCACTCACACATAAAAGATTTATAAGCCTAAGGCTTAATGCTGCTATTTAAAAATAGCTATTGCATTATCTGGGTTAAGAAATAGAAGGAATGAATAGATGAAAGTAGCAGTTATCGGTTCCGGTGGGCGGGAACATGCGATCACCTGGAAAATAAGTCAGAGTGACATCTGTGAGAAAGTATACACAATCCCGGGAAATGGAGGGACACCGAACAATGTGCCTCTTGATATCATGGATTTTAAGAGTATTCGTGATTTCTGTGAAAAGAAAGGGGTTGATCTCTTAATCGTAGGTCCCGAAGTACCTTTAGCGGCTGGTATCACCGATTATTTCCTGGGATCAACTGTAAAAGTGTTCGGTCCGGATCAACGGGGTGCAATCCTGGAAAGCTCCAAGATCCAGGCTAAAAAGTTCATGCAGAAATATGATGTTGCCTCAGCTGAATTTAAAGAATTTATTCTCAGAACCGATCAAGATAAGATTGAAAGTTACATCAAGGAACTAAACGGGAAAGTTGTGGTTAAATATGATGGACTGGCGGCTGGAAAGGGAGTATTTGTCTGTGATCAATCGGCTCAGGCACTTGAAGCAATTGAACAAATAAAAAGCATTTATGGATTAGATTCAGAGGTACTGATCGAGGAAAAGTTAACCGGTGTCGAATTATCGATAATAGGAATAACCGATGGTAAAACAATAAAATTATTGCTGCCTTCCCAAGATCATAAACAACTTCTTGATCAGGATCGTGGACCCAATACAGGCGGTATGGGTGCCTACTGTCCTGTACCTTTCTGCGATCAAACCCTGATGGAACAGATTAAACAAACTATAATAGATCCAACAATTAAAGGAATAGATAAAGAGGGTTTTCATTATATCGGAGTAGTTTATTTTGGTTTGATGATAACGGCTACCGGTCCTAAAGTTTTGGAGTATAATGTCCGTCTGGGCGATCCGGAAACTGAAGTAATACTACCGGCTCTGAAAAGTGATTTGTTGGAAGTCATGAATTCCAGTTTCAATGGAACTCTGAGTAAATATGAGTTGGAATTCCATCAGGATTATTTTCTGGATGTGGTTCTGGTAGCAGGTGGATACCCGGGAAATTACAAAAAAGGGTTAGAGATATCTGGGTTACAGACTACAGATTCTTTGATATTTCATGCCGGAACCCGTTCTGAAAATGGTAAGATCTATACAAATGGTGGACGTGTCCTAAATGTTGTGGGTAGAGGTAAAACCTTACATGAAGCCATTGTGAACACTTATTCGAATCTAAATAAGATCCGGTTTAAAGATGTTTATTATCGCAGGGATATCGGAAAACGAAATAATCGGGTGTGATTTGTATGAAAAGAAAACGTATTGTTATCATGATCTCGGGACGTGGCAGCAATATGAAGGCAATACTGGAGAATGTAAAGTCTGGGCAATTGCAAGATCTTTGCGAAGTTGTCTGCGTTTTTTCCAATAACAATGACGCTCCCGGTCTGAAGATTGCAGAGA
>JAUVIJ010000082.1 GCA_030592835.1 Candidatus Cloacimonadota bacterium
ACATACCTGATTTTTCATGGTCAGGTTTTAAAGATGGTGGTTATAGCGGTGAGGTTACACCTGTTCCCATCCCGAACACAGCAGTTAAGCTCACCCGCGCCGATGGTACTGCACTGGTAACGGTGTGACAGAGTAGGTCGCCGCCATCTTTAATGCCTGACCAATACTTTTTTGTATATGAAAATATCTAATTAACACAATAATACATGTAATTATTTACCTCTTCAAAAATATTTTTTTTTTTAAACCAGATCATAAAACAGGATCTGATAAAAACGAACGTTAACCCTTTGTAATATAATGAGTAAGAATCATTAATTAAAAACGTCTCATGTTAATATTAAAATTGTAAGCTTATATTATATAAAAAATTATCTTGACTTAAATTATGCTCAATATGTTTATTATACCTAATATATTTAGGAGGTAAGTTTATGAAACGGTTTGCGATTTTATTACTGGCATTAGTTTTTGCGACTTCGATCTTTGCTTTCGAGCAGGGAACGAAAACAGTGGGTGGTTGGATAGGATATGAAAGTGATACATGGTATAAAGATGCGGATCCTATAACTACAATTACTATTAACCCATGGGGTGGTTATTTCTTTATTGATAATGTATGTGGAATAGTATTTTTTGATTACACATCAACGAACAGTAAAGATTGGGATGACCCTATTACGAGTTTAGGTATCGGTATTGGTGGTCGTTATTTTTATAATGATATTTATGGTGGTCTTGGGTTCATGATGAGATCTACAAATAATGGTGATTACAAAGAAAGCGCTAATTTCTTAAATTTAAGCCTTGGTTACTTATATGGTATAGCAGAGAATGTTTATGTTGATTTAGGTGGCAGATACTATATGGGTATTGGCGAATATGGCGGAGATGGTGAAGGAGATAACGAACAATCCGGATTTGAATTTGGTGCCGGTATCGATATTTTCTTTCCATAAAATTTAAAAGTAGTTTAAAGGACGGTATTTTCCATACCGTCCTTTTTTTTGTGTTCTTACGAAAAAAATATTGCTACAAATACCCATTTCTGCAATTTTGTGGATGGAGGTTGCGGTTGGAGGATCTATTCATAGAACAGGAAATAAAAGAACTTCGTAGTAAGATAGCATATCACAGCAGGCTTTACTACGAAAAAGCTGCCCCAGAGATTACTGACTTCGAGTTTGATAAACTAATTAAACGCCTCCAAGAACTTGAAAAGAAATATCCTCAGTATAAAAGCAAAGATTCTCCTACCCAGATAATTGGATCCGATCTTGATCGAACAGGAAAAGTAATTCCCCATAAAGTCCCTCTATACAGTCTTGACAATGCTTTTTCTTTTAAAGAAATTGCGGATTTTTTAAAGAGAATTAAAAGGATAACATCAGAACCGATCAATGTTTTACTGGAATGGAAGATCGATGGTTTCAGTATAAATCTATTTTATGATAAAGGAATACTACAGTATGCTACGACCCGGGGCGATGGTTACGAAGGTGAAGTTATTACCGAGAATGTTAAAACGATCAAGACCATACCCCTGAAAATAGAATACGATAAACCCATAGAGATCAGGGGAGAGATCTTTTTACCAAAAACTGAATTTATAAGGATAAATGCGGAAAGAGAAAGTGAAGGTCAGAGTTTATTCGCCAATCCCAGGAATGCGGCTGCGGGGACGATAAAGTTAAAAGATCCTTTACTGGTAGCATCACGTAATTTATCTGCCTGTTTCTATTCAGTTGGTTATTGGGAGGAAAAAAGTATTCATACCCAACAAGATCTGACCGTTTTTCTGAAAAAGATCGGTATCATTAATATAGTAGAAAGGGAATATCTTGAAAATATTGGTGGGTTCAAAGAAATTGAGGCAGCCTGTAGTAAATGGGAGGAGAACCGATACGGAAAACTCTATGAGACTGATGGCATAGTAATCATTATCAATGATATTGATCTGCAAAAAGAACTCGGTTTCACCTCCAAATTCCCCCGCTGGGCGATTGCCTATAAATTTAAAGCAGAGGAAAAAGAGACCAAATTGCTGGATGTTCAATTTCAAGTGGGTAGAACCGGAGCTGTAACACCTGTTGCCAAACTTAAGCCCGTATACATCTCCGGGTCGACGGTTTCAAATGCTACCCTTCATAACGAAGATGAGATCAAAAGACTGGATCTGAGGATGAATGATCAGGTGATTATTATAAAATCCGGAGAGATCATACCCAAGATAATCAAGGTGAACAAATCCCAACGACCGGAAAATGCTGAGAAAATAATTTTTCCAGAAAACTGTCCTGTTTGTGGAACCAAACTTATCCGGGAAGAGGATGGTGTAATCAAGTATTGTAACAATTTAAGTTGTCCAGCTCAGATTCTGGCTAAGATTCAGCATTTCGCTTCCCGCAATGCCGTTGATATCGAAGGACTGGGGGAAGCTAGAGTCGAACAATTATTACAGAACAATCTCATCAACAGGATTGAAGATATTTATGATCTGGATTATGATAAAGTGGAGAAGCTGGACAAACAGGCTCGGAAGTCTGTTGAGAACCTGAAGAGCGCTATCGAAAATTCGAAGAACCAGAAATTCCATAAAATCCTGTTTGGGTTGGGTATCAGATATGTCGGTGAGAGAACTGCAAAGATTCTTGCTGATCACTTTAAAAATATAGAAAATATGATTTCTGCTGAACAGGAGAATTTTCTTGTAGTTGTAGAGATCGGAGATAAAATTGCCCAATCCTTATATAATTTTTTCAGAAATGAGGATAGTCTGCGTACAATAAAATCTCTGCAGGAACGGGGTATGAATTTCAGTACTGAAGAGAGTAAAGGAACGGATAAACTAATCGGCAAAAGCTTTCTTGTTACAGGAACACTGCCTCATTACAGCAGACAGGAGATTCACGGTCTTATAGAAGAGAACGGAGGTAAAATTGTCTCCTCTGTCAGTAAGAAACTGAATTATATTGTAGTTGGGGATAGTCCGGGATCAAAACTGGAGAAAGCCAGAAAACTGGGTGGAATTGAGATCTTATCAGAAAATGAATTACTGTTATTACTGGAAACTTGAAATTAATGATCGTAAGAAATAGAACAGATCTGCCATGAAAATATTGGAAAAGTACATCCTGAAAGAAAATTTTGTACCATTTATTGTTTCCCTTGTTGTATCCACATTTGTCATGCTACTAGATAAAATCATCGATCTTTTAAATCTTATTATCGAAAAAAAACTGGATTTCATAACTATTATTTCAATTTTTGGATTAAGTTTGCCCTTTATGCTTGCACTCACGGTTCCCATGGCTGTTTTGCTGGCTACTATCATGTCATTTGGACGTCTTTCCGTAGATAACGAGCTGGTTGCATTCAAATCCTGCGGAATAAACGTTTATACATTGATGAGACCGACTGTCATTGCTGCTTTTTTCATTTCCTTATTCATGATCTATTTTAATAATATGGTGCTTCCGGAAACTAATCATCTGCTGAAGAATAAAATGATCAAAGCTAACTACCGCCGACCGGTTACAGCCATTGTACCTGGAGCTTTCACGACGATGAAGAATTACACTATATATGCCAGAGAAAGAGTGGGGGAAGAACTTCAGGGTATCCTGATCTATATTCGTGAAGGCACTAATTTTCCCAAAACTATAACGGCTGACAGAGGATTAATCAATCTTTCTAACGGGGGGAATAGTCTGCAAGCGATCCTTTATCATGGTCAGATGCATGAAAGAGACAAACAGGATTCCGATAAATATCAGATCAGTAGTTTCAAACGATTTACCTTGAATCTACCCGATCTTGGATACAGATTGAATGAAAAGGGTACAGATCATCGAGGAGACAGGGAATTAAGTTCCAGCGCTATGCTGGTCATCATCGAAACGAAGAGTGCCGAGATCAGATCTCTGATCGATCATATTGAAGAGATTGAAAAGGAGATCATTCATCTGGAGACCGATACTCTAATTACCAGGAGTGAATTCCTGGCCGGACTGGACAGAAATAGAGAACTGAAAAAACAGAAAAACATGTTAAGACTCGATCTGGATAGAAAGGATAAGATCCAGAGGGACATATATAAATATCAAGTGGAAGTACATAAAAAATACGCTATTGCTGTTGCCTGTCTGATCTTTGTTCTTATCGGTGCTCCGATTGGAATGATGACCAGGACCAGTGGTGTGGGAATGGCATTTTCTGTAAGTTCTTTCGTCTTTCTTATTTATTATGGTGCTCTTACCCTGGGAGAAGAGCTGGCGGACAAGGGGCAAATATCACCTTTTATTGCGATGTGGATAGCCAATATAGTTTTTGGCATACTCGGTATTTATCTGATCATTATTTCGGTAAAGGAAATGAAGTTCATAGATATCCAGGGATTTTTTAACAGAATCCTTAAAGGATTGCGCCTAAAATGAAATTGCTTGATAAATATATACTCAGAGAATATGTGAAAACATTTCTGATCATTGTTTTTGCTTTTGCAGTGCTCTTTCTGGTAGTTGATATATCGGACAGAATGCCAAGGTTGATCCGTAAAGGTGCTACCGCAGAAAATATTACGACCTATTTTCTCCTCAGATTACCTTATTTATTTCTGCTGACTTCGCCGATTGTGGTTTTACTTTCGGGGTTGTTTCTGATGAGCACATTGTCAAAATATAATGAATCTATCGCAATTCGTAGTGCCGGAATAAGCGTTCTGAGAATGGTAACTCCACTGATATGGTTTGGGTTGTTTTTCAGTATCTTCATTCTCATACTTGGTGATTTTGTTCTTCCCGGAGCTGAAGCAAAGCGGCAGATAATCTATAATGAACATATCAAGGGGCAGAAGGTCGAGGATAAAAAAATGCGATCTCATATTCATTATCTAGGTAAAGATAATAATCTATATTATATCGGATTTTTCGATGGATACAGAAATCTCCTTAAAACGATCGATATTACTCAGATTGATGAAACGACAAGGCAGGTTATTCGCAAGATAACTTCTACGAATGCTTTATGGAAAGATGAGCATTGGGAATTTCATAACTGTTATATCAGGAATTTCAGAAATGGAGAGTTTACCTGGGCAGAACATTATGATTCGGTCACGATTCCCGAGGTAGATGTATCTCCACAGGATTTTATAAAAAGCGCTAAGAAACCTATATCCATGAATTATTTCGAACTGAAGGATTATATTGCAAGGTTGAGAAAGATCGGAGAGAAGATCAGCAAAGAGCTGGTACAGTTACATCTCAAGATCTCCTTTCCTTTTGCCAATCTGATCATACTTCTGTTCAGTGTTCCCCTGGTCACGGCTTCTTCCCGCAGTCGAGGGAGAGGATTGATCTTCGGATTGGGTCTACTGGTGTGTTTTCTCTATCTATCTGCATTGAGAATATGTCAAAGTCTGGGTTACAATGAAATTTTATCACCGCTGGTCGCTGCCTGGTTACCGAATATTGTCTTTTCGATACTCGGAATTTTCTTCGTAATAAAGGCTGAAATCTAGTAATAAAAATTTCAGGTTAAACCCAAATAATGCAATAGAGGTTTAATAAAGAGTGGTAATATTTTATAGGGTGATGATTTATAAAATTTTTATGTATATCATAAAGATATTCAGAAACAATTTTGTAATTCATTCACACATAAAAGAATGCTGCTATTTAAAAATATCTACTGCATTATCTGGGTTAAAATAAAAAAACCGGATCAAATATGCGATGATCCGGTTTTTATTTGTCTATTATCTTATATCTTAAAACTGATATCCTACTTCATCAATAGCATTTTTCTAGTCTTTTGATATTCTTTAGTTCGCATCCGGTAGAAATAAACACCACTTGGTACTAGTCTACCAATATCATTTCTACCATTCCAGGTATACTGGTAATTTCCGGGGTTGAGATTTGCATCGACAAGGGTTCTTATAATACTCCCTTTGATATTAATGATTTCCAGCACGGTATGATCATTTATATCAAGAGAGAATGTTATGGTAGTTGTTGGACTTCGTCCTGCCCCTGATGGATTGAAGGGATTAGGAAAATTACCGGTCAATTCTGTAACTGCAGGTATTGCAGGGTGATCGGAACCGGATTCAGTTTCTGTAGTGAATTCCCAGATGTCCCCAGCAGTTTCGCCTATGATATTACGACAAACGACCTGCCAGTAGTAAGTTGTCTCGTAATTGAGAATTCCCGGATCGTATTCCTCTACAGCTTCGACATTGTTAAGGTCAAGTGTTTGAGGTGGATTATCGGTGCCAAAATAAAGATCGATAGTATCTGTGCCACTACCATTTGTCCAGGTAAGAATAGTATTAATTGCAATATTTATGTCCCCGTTATTAGGTTGTGGGTCTGAGGGGGCAGTCGGTGGGGCTAAGGGGTTAGGATTTTCTTCTCCGGGTGTTCCCATATCTCCATCTCCGAAAACCAGATAGGATTCATACCAGTTCTCACCGTCATCATTCTGGATATAGTCCATGTATTCCGGAGCAAGAGCCATTGATGCTCCTGCAGGATCAGGAAAGGAAACGCCATCGTCATATTCGACCCTGTCTACTTCGGTTGAACCATCGACCCAGCAGATCACGATCTCATCGACACCGTTAGCCAGGATGAATTCAGAGTATTGGTAAGCAACATTCACTCCCCCGTTCAATTCATCATCCTCGTTAATTCCGAGCACGATGTAATCTCCGGCGGGTACATTAAGGACAGCACTATTAGCAATAACATGATAATCGTTATCATTATCTTTTATGATCCAGTTGTTAATGTCAATATCGGTAGATGTTGTATTATATATCTCAAACCATTCTCCAGCGTCATCATTGACAGCGGATGGATTCTGCATGATCTCAGTAATTATTATATCTCCAGCTTCAGGCTGGGCAACCTGCTCCAGGATGGAAAAGAAATTATCACTTTCCTCAAAAGGAAAACTATCGGTAGCATCGGAAATCAGGATAGAATATACATCTCCTATGAGGAGTTCCACTGGGATCTCCCAATCCCAGGTACCATCATCTTCGGTGCTGGCTATAAGTACTTCCGGATTTGAATTATTTTCAAGCAATTCGATCTTAATGTCTCCGGTATAGTTAAAACTTATCCAGGTGATTGTTTGGGTTGTTCCCTGATACCAGTTTTCACCTCCATTAGGAGCAATGACTGTAATAGTCTCATCTGCTGACGCCGGCACAATATCAGATAAAGCACGACTGGTCAGATAATTACCATCAATGCGGGAATTAGCAATAGCAGTAAGATGAACAGCAATACTAGGAATAGATGTACCGATGTAATCGACATCATAAAAAGTAGTTCGGAAAAAAGCATTTTCCCGGCTGTCATCACTGATTTCGTAAACCTGTCCGGTTTCAAAAGTTCCTGCATCAAGAAAAGATACATTTTCGATCTTGATCAATTCCGCTTCATAAGTTTCGAAATCAGCATTGAATTCAGATAGAGAAATAACCTCGGGAATGATCTCATTTCCACTGGAATTCACTATCCCGACATCAATAGTCGGTATGAATTCCAGCATACCGCCGTACTCGGTTAACATACCGGTAAGATTAATAATACCGTCACCCAATTCGTACTGGGTCAGTATTATACCGTTATCATCATCGAACATGATCGCTGCAGTTGCATCCTGGAAAAATTTCTGGTTCCTGAAATCCTGCTGAAAAGTTAGAATAGCTTCTCCGGTAAGACGGTAAGTGTCATCGTTCAGAGTACCCATTCTTAACTCGGCAATGGTGGAAACATCGATAACTGTCTGAGGCTCTACAATACTGAAAAAGGCGTTACTCTGATCGGAAGGATCATCATCATCAGCATCGGAAACAACGATCAGATATTCATCACTGACAGGTTGATCGTCTGGAATGTACCATTCCCAGGTTCCGTCATTCTCTGTTTCCTCCACAAGGAGTTCGCGGTTTCCAGCAACCGGAAGCAGATATTCAATCTTGATGAGTCCATCGAAATTAGCGGAGGTCCAGATGATATCATGAGTGGATTCCAATTCCCATTCCTCGCCACCGTTAGGACTAATCAC
>JAUVIJ010000081.1 GCA_030592835.1 Candidatus Cloacimonadota bacterium
CCAGGAAGAGAGAAGTTAATAATTGAGTTATGCAACTGTAATCGCTTGATGATAAGGATGTAAGAGCTACTTCATTCCAGCCGTGTTCATCAATAGCCCGGATGATCTCTTTGATCATGTTTTGTGGGTCTCTTTCCCGAACCGGTCGATAGAACATTCCTGCATGACAGAAACGGCAACCCCGGGAACAGCCACGCATAATTTCCATAACAAATCGATAATGAGTTGGCATCAGCCAGGGGATCAATTGTTTCCGGTGGGTCTTTTCCGGATTATTAAAATCCTGAAATACACGGGAATGGATTTTTTTGTTTTGCGGATGTAAACTAGGAATAAATACACTCGGGATATTCCCCAGAGCTTCTAATTTTTCAATTCGGGAACTTTTTTTCTTTTCTTTTAAAGCATCGATTATCTCAACAATACCTTCTTCAGCGTCCCCGATAAAGAAAGCATCTATGAATTTGGATAAAGGATGAGGATTAGTAGCGATCGGTCCCCCGGCAAGTATAATCGGATCACCTTCTCTTCTTTCTTTACTCCTGAGTGGGATGTCAGCCAGATCCAGCACATAGAGGATGTTTGTATAGGTAAGTTCAGTTTGCAGGGTAAATCCAACAATATCAAAATTACGCAGGGGAATTCTACTTTCTAATCCAAAAAGAGGTAAAGAACCGGATCTGAGCCGATCGGCAAAATCGGGCCAGGGCGCATATACTCTGTCTGCCATTGCATTTGGGTGATTATTGGTGATAGAATAGAGGATTTTCAAACCTAAATGCGAGAATCCGACTTCATAGATATCCGGGTAACAGAGACAGATATTCACCCGTGTCGGAGAAAAATCTTTCATACAGCTATTCAACTCCCGATTAATATATCGGGAAGGCTTTATAACCGAACTGAGGAGATGCTCGAATTCAACTCTTTCAGGTATCATTTAATGAAATTATTGTCTAATATGAAAGGGGCTTTCCTTATCCTTAAAGATAAATTTTCCTGCATGATCAGTAGTATCATGGAGAGCCTCCCTGTTGATAGTTTCCTCGGGATCGATTTCAGCTACAGAATCCATAAGGACTTCTGAATAAGTTGATGATGAATCAGAACTTTCTGTTTTTTCCTCCCGAGGTTGTTTACTCTCATTAAAGGGAGTAGTGAATTTTCCGTCTTTATAAAATGTTAAGGCAAAAATTACAATTGCTATGATCAGGATCAGGATAAAAATGATTGAGAAAAAATTGGTTGAGATAAGATATTTCCTGGGATAAGTAGGAGTAACCCTGAAGATCTTCTGATCAGTGGTTTCGAAAACCTTTTCAAATTCCTCAAGAATAAGATCGATATCTGCACCCAATGCCCGGGCATAGGTTATTATTGTTGCTCTGGCGTAACCTTTACCACCAAGATCGTTGAAATCATCATCTTCAATTTCAGAGAGATGTCTTATTTTAATCTTTGTCTTTTCTGATAGATCCGACAGTGTCAGATCTTTCTGAATGCGGATCGATTTTAGATATATACCAATACTCTCGTAATTTTCCATGGTTTCCTCTGGTTATTCTCCGAGTTTTTTCAAGCGAGCCAGCCTCTCAGGTTCGTTTGCCTGCAACCAGGGATCAGTTGATAAAAGATCATAAGCCAAGCGAAAATAATCGGCAGCTCTTTTTCTATCCTCTTTTTCAAGATATAGTTCTGCCAGTTCCTCATAGACATAACCGTCTTTATCCAACCCCTGTTCATCGATCTCCCTTTCCTGGTTTAATTGGATTGCCAGTGCTTTATCAAAATCTCTCAGAGATCGGTAAGTCCTGCCAACTGTCCATCTGGCAATCATGGCACCTAATGTATCTCCGACCTGTTCTCGCCAGTTCAGACCTTTCTGGAACATGTCCAGAGCTTTTTCATAATCACCCTGATCATGATATGTCCAGCCTATATTGTTATACAGAGGACCCAGCCAACCCTTGGCTTTCTTGTCCAGCGTACGTTCAGTTAATTCCAGGGCTTTAAGATTCCAGTCCAGTTGTGCTTCCGGTTTAGTTGCGATTCCCAGCATATGAGCAGCATCGATAGCATAAATATCCTGTTTATTATCATTCCCCCATTTCCAGGCATCGAGGAAATAAGGAAGAGCTTTGTCTTTTTTCCCGGAAGAATTGTATACTCGACCCCGTTCCAGAAGATAGCAAATCCAGGCTACGGGATGTTCCTGCGGTATGATAAGACTATCGGCAGAATCAAGAATTTCATGAGCTTCCGAGAACTTTCTCTGTAATTCCTGAGTGCGGGCTATCTGGGTCAGTAATTTGGCATAATAATCTTTCTCGTAAGGAAGTTCCCGGTTATCGATTTTTATTTTAATATTCATGAAAGCGGTATTGGTTGACTGAGGATCATTGTAATTCCAGTGAGTATTGAAATCAGGAAGTTCAGTCTTTTCAGTGCAGCTCATAAAAAGGGCTCCTGTAATAAAAGAGAATATAAAAATCGAGAGAACGGATTTTCTTATCATACTTACGACCTCAAGTTAAAGGCTATTCTTGAAGTTTATGAATAATTGACAAGATTTTTTAATCTGTCCCCGATAATTCGGATTGTTGGATTTTAATATCAAATTTCTTTTTCTGCCACATCAGAAGGATCAGGGTGATTATCCCGGTTAGCAGGTCTGAGATAGGGAAGGAGATCCAGATACCGGTTAAACCGAGATACCGTGGGAGAATAATTATCAGGGGTATGAGGATAAGGATCTGACGGCTGAGAGATAAGAACAGGGAAGGCAGAGCTTTGCCAACAGCCTGAAATAATGTTGCCCCGACGAATTGGAAACCTACTATCGGAAATAGCATAACAATAGTTCGAAGAGCTTTGCTCCCCAAGGCGATCATTTCCGAATCTGTTGTGAAGATTTTCATCAGCAGGGATGGAATGGAAAAAAGTAACAGAAACCCGCAGGTGGAAACTATTGTGGCTGCAACAATTGCTACTTTCACAGATTTCCAGGCATTCTTCCATCTTTTTGCGCCATAATTGAATCCGGTTATCGGTTGCATTCCATGAGTAATACCGACAATAGGCATAATCGTGAATCTTAAAAGACGATGAATTACACCGAAAGCTGCAATCGCAAGATCACCTCCGTAAATCCCCAGACTGTTGTTAATAATGATTATCAGAAAACTTCCAGCACTCATCCGGGCAAAAGCGGAAATTCCAATAGCAAATTTTTCCCTGATTATATCCGGGTAGAAGGCAAGGTTTTTCAGACGGAAGTTCAATGAACTTTTTCCTGAAATGAAATAACAGATTATATAAATAACAGTTACAGCCTGGGCTATTACCGTTGCCAGAGCAGCTCCTTTAATCCCCATCTTGAACCAGAAAATGAATATGGGATCAAGAACGATATTTATCAGTGATGAGACGATCATGGTTCCCATGGCGATCCTGGCTCTGCCTTCGGCTCTGATCAGGTTATTACTGCTAATCAGGGAAATAAAGAAAAGTGAACCGATAAGGATGATCTTCATATAATCCCGGGCATAGGGAAGAATGTTATCTGTTGCTCCGAATATTATCAGCAGGTGATCAAGCAGGATCAAACCAACCCCGGCGATTATAATCCCGAATATTATGGACAGAGATACCAGGTTTCCCAGTGTTCTATTGGCACGCTCTTTATTGCCTGCCCCTAGGCTGCGGGCTACTATAGAAGCGCCCCCTACTCCCACTAACTGTCCCAGAGCAAGGACCAGCATCTGGAAAGGAAAGACTATTGATATCCCAGCTATTCCCAAGGGTCCAACAGCTCTGCCCACGAAAATGGAATCAACCAGGTTATATAAAGCCATGGTGATCATGCCGATTGTTGCGGGGGCTGATAATCTGATCAATAAACGGGTTATATTTTCATCAGCAAGGATATGCTCGCTATTTGTGGATCCGATCTGTTTCTGCATATTCAGAGGAAGTTAAAATAAAAACATCTAAAAACCTGTGATCTTCAATATCACATGTTCATCGAATGTTTATGCCATTACATGCAGAGCATCTATCAATTTTTCCAGAAGATCAGGTCTTTCCATAAGATCTGTAGAATTCAGATAATTCTGCCTCTGCTGGAATCTATCTTTCAAAAGTTCAATGTAGTTCTTTACATTTTCCCTTTTGTGTGGATCATATTTCAAGTAGTAACCGGGAAGGATCTTTTCTACTGATTCACGAGTCGGTAGTAACGCTCCCGGAAGAATGTCCCATGGTTGCCATTCCAGTTGATCAGTAAGTATCGCTGTTTGTAATGTGAGGGAAGTCTGCAGTTTTATATTCTCGAGATCGGTATCTGAAGATTTCCAATACAAGGAACTGTTAAAAGTATAACATTCGGCACCATTTTCAATGATATTCAGAAATGCTTCAACATCCTTATAAAGCTCATAAACACGGAAAGGATTGGCAAAGGGTTCGAAGACCAGTTTTTTGAACTCAGCTTCGGACACATTCTCAGCCCGGCTTCTCCGGGTTATCAGGGCGGCTCCCATAGCGACGGCAAGATATTTATCTTTGTATTTGATCAGGGGAGGCAGGATAGAATCCTTCATCAGCCAGGCAAGAGCTTTAGGAAAACTGCAGCGATTAACCCAGGTTCCCAGAAGATCCCTGTCTAATAAAGCTCTGCCATTAGCTTGTCTTGCATCCAGCCCCAAAGGCATAACTTTATCATCGACTGTGATCATAGCATGATTCATCAGAGATATGCAATATTTCCAATCGAGATGTTCCAGATCACGGCTATCAGTCTTATCGAATAGAGTCGGTTCCCAGACACGGCAGATCTTTTCTTTGGTATCGATCTGGAAGGCATCATCATGCAGGATCACTTTTTTGAAACCTTCGGGCATGGTGTTGCCGTTATCTGCTGAATTTGTATGTGATGATTTGCCGGTTCCGGAAAGACCGTAAAAAGCGATCGATCTTTTGCCCAGTTCGTGATATTTATCATCACTGCATTCTGAGAAGTCTATCTCTTTGATCCCACCGTGACAGGCAGCCATGCCTAATCTCATTCCCGAAGTCCAGGCAAGGGTAAGAGTACCCTTTTTTCTTTCCCCAAAATACCTCATTCCCAGATTGAAGATCACATTATGCTTTTCATCGACCAGAGCCAACTGCGGGGAACCAATATTGGTGTAATAGGGATCATCACAGGACCAACTGTTAAAAGCAACAACAATAATATCCTGAATCGGTAATTTTTTACTCTTATTGTAAACAGATACAAGCTGCTCAAAAGGAGTGAAATTGGTTAACCAGTTAAAAACATTAGCTGCATCTTCGATTGTGGTTACAAAGGTCGCCTTGATCATCAGATCATTATCCAGACCGATTACAGCTTCAGCCTTGATTAGTTCGTGTTTCTCCATTTGATAAATAGCTTCCCTGATATCACCTTCGACCTTTCTTTTTTCATCATCCGTGATCCGATTGTAAAAAACCCTGGCTTGAGCAGTTCTGCCAATAATCTTACCGTGACAATCATTGATCACTTTTGCTCCCTTGGGAAGACCCAGTTCCCTGGCACGGGGTGGGTAGATCTTAAGATCGGTTGTAGCTACTCCCGGTTGAGAGAGAGCAAGATCATAAGCTTCGGCTGCAGAAATCTTGCGTACTTTGGGATTGACCATAATCGTTTCGGCCATGGCACGGATTGTCGTTATATCTTTGAGATTTTTATAAAAGGAATAACTGTCCTGACTTGCCATTATTACTCTCCTGGAAACTTGTGAATAAAAAAAGCAGCTATCAAGCTGCTTAAAATTTATAGTAAATTATCTTAGTTCTTATCAGGATAAACACTAATGAATTTTCTGCCTGCTTTTCTGGTCTCAAAAGTGACAAACCCATCGATCAAACTGAATAGAGTATGATCTTTACCAATCCCGACATTATTACCATGATGAAATTTAGTGCCCCGCTGACGAACCAGGATATTACCAGCAAGAACTTTCTGTCCACCGTATCTTTTCACTCCGAGATATTGGGGATTGCTATCTCTTCCGTTCTTACTACTACCGACACCTTTCTTATGAGCCATATGTTCACTCCCGGATTAATGTTTAATTTCTTTAATCTTGATTTCTGTAAAATTCTGACGATGTCCCTGCTTTTTCTGATAACCCTTCCTTCTTTTCTTCTTAAAAACGATTATCTTTTTATCCCTTCCATGTCCGGCAACTTCAGCCACAACTGAAGCATTTTTGACAAGGGGTTTACCGATAAGGGTTTTACTGTCATGGAGGATCAGAACATTTTCTATATTGACTTCAGTGCCCGGTTCCAGATCTCCGAGATATGGGACTTTTACAAGCTGATCTGGTTCAACCTTAAACTGAAAACCTTTGTATTCAACGATCGCGTACATCTTCTTCTATCTCCTTATCATGCAACTCATTAAATTTAAGAACTATCAAAAAATTTTGCAGACTTTATGTTGTCAAGCTTTATATTCGGAAGTCAGATCCCGATCATCATTGAGAAATTGAACTCTGAAATCATCCTGTTCTATATTATAATCGATAATCAATTCTATCTTGTTTCCAATATCGCTCAGTAATTCCGGATTATCTTCAAAAAAGACCTTAACATTTTTGTGAATGATTATCCGCAGGGGCTTGTTTTTAACAACATATTTAGCTCTGCGCAGCCAGCGGACGATCTTGATGGCAACCGAATCCCTGGAAAGCAATCTGCCGGTACCATTACAATGAGGACATTGTTCTGAATAAGATAACAGAAGGCTGGGACGGGTACGTTTCCTGGAAATTTCGACCAGACCCAAGGAAGAAAATGGAAAGATCTTATTTGTAGCCCGATCTCTTTTTAATCTTTCTTTAAGTGTATTGAAAACTTCTTCTTTGTCATCTTCATTTTCCATATCTATAAAGTCGATGACCATGATCCCGCTGAGATCACGTAACCGGATTTGCCTGGCTATTTCAATAGCAGCTTCCAGGTTGGTTTGTTTGATTGTATCGTGGTAATTGGTATTCCCAACAAAACTCCCTGTATTTATATCGATGGAGACCAGGGCTTCTGTTTGCTGAATGGAGATATTACCGCCACTGGGCAGATCTATCCGGGATTTGAAAATGTTCTCTATCTCCTTTTCGATCCCGTAAGTATTAAAGATCGGGGATTCTTCATTATAAAGTTCTATCCGGGGAATAAGTTCCGGACTAACCGATTTCAGGCGGGATATCATCATTCTTTTTAATTTTTTGTCATCCACTATCAGTCGGTCAACATAAGAACCGAAAAGATCTCTGACCAGGGTGTAGGATAGATCGTTCTCATCGAAGATGCACTGAGGTGATTTTGCATATTTTATCTGTTTTTGGATCAATTTCCAGGTTTTTTTTATTCCGTTATACTCCTGAATGAAATCGTTGTCCCTGATTCCTTCAGTATCGGTTCTGACAATAAGTCCAACATCCTTATCTTTGATCTTGTTAAGAATAGTTTTGATCCTGGTTCTTTCTTTACTGGCAGTGATCTTACGGGAAAGAGCGATCTTTTTACCATGAGGGATAAACACAAGGAATTTTCCAGGGATGGATATTTTACCCGTTACTCGGGCACCCTTCTTACCAACAGGGTCTTTCTTGACCTGGACTACCACCTCCTGCCCAGGTTGCAGGATCTCGGAGATCTTAGAGGAATCTTTACCGATCTTGATCTTCTTTTTTTTTCCCTCCTGGAGAAAAGCCGGCACGAGATCACGATAATGTAAAAATGCGGTCCTGCTCAATCCAATATCTATAAAAGCAGCTCCCATCCCGGGTAGAACATTCTTGATCGTACCCTTGTATATATTACCGGTGAGGATCTCCTGTTCCTTTTTCTCGGCAAAGAGTTCCACCAGTTTATTATCTTCCATAATGGCAATGCGCTTCTCGTAAGGATGCACATTGACAATAATTTCTATAAACATAAAATTTCCTTTTTTTATTCAAGCTCAGGAAAATAAAAATCAGTCAAGGATTTTCTTATTATCTTTTACCCATACCTCGAGAAATTATAGATTCATATTATATAATATTATTATTAATAGGTAGATAGGTATAAGAAAAGTCATAAATATTGATATAAATATTAATGTCACTTTTATAGCGCCTGATTTTCGTAACTACATTCTTACCGGAATTCAGGATCGTAGATCCTTTTAGGAGGTTCTTCACATGAAGAAAATC
>JAUVIJ010000055.1 GCA_030592835.1 Candidatus Cloacimonadota bacterium
AACATCACAAAATTCAAATTCAATTGCAACAGGAAAGGATTTTATCCTGATCTGATCATGCCACATGACAGCTATTTGATCAATCTGGGTCATCCGGATCAACTCAAGAGGAAAAAATCATTGAACGCTTTTGTAGATGAGATCAGACGCTGTAATCTCCTCGGTCTGAAAATGATCAACTTCCATCCGGGAAGTTCACTCGGGAAAATTACAGAATCAGACTGTCTTAAGTTCATTGCTGATTCTTTAAATACAAGCCATATTCAGACAGATAATATCATTACCGTTGTGGAAAATACTGCTGGTCAGGGATATAATGTTGGCTATCGGTTTGAACATCTGGCTCAATTGATCGATATGATAGAGAATAAAGACAGGATCGGTGTATGTCTTGATACCTGCCATCTATTTGCTGCCGGATATGATCTTAGAAAAAGAGCAAGTTTTGATAAAACCATGAATGAATTCGGAAATATTATTGGTTTCAAATTCCTGAGAGGAATGCATCTGAATGATGCCAGATCTGATTATCAGAGTCGAGTAGACCGTCATGCTTCTATCGGCAAGGGTAACTTGGGGAAAAGTGCTTTCAGATTCATCATGAATTATCAGAAATTCGATGATATTCCTTTGATCCTTGAAACCCCGGATAATGATATCTGGGAAAGAGAAATAGAATTACTATTAAGCATGATAAAAAAAAAGACTGCTCCGCAGCAGTCTTCTCTTCTACCTGATTAACCCAGATAAGATAATACAATAGAACTTTGAAAAATAGCATCATCTGGGATTAAGATCAATTAGGTAATAAAATATCATTTATCGCTTTAACAAAAGATTCCTTAGGAAGAGCTCCCATAGCCATCTGAGGTTTATTCTCCTTGGGTATGAAAAGAAGAGAAGGAATGCTTTTAATCCCGAAAGCAGCTGCTAGCTCCTGTTCGTTCTCCGTGTTTACTTTGAAGATGTCTATCTTACCTTTATATTCCTCCGCTAATTCTTCCAGAATTGGTGCCACTATTCGGCATGGTCCACACCAATCAGCATAGAAATCAATTATACTCGGTAATTCCCCTTTAAATTTCCATTCATTGTCTTTTTCATAATCATAAATTTTTGCTTTAAAAGTCTCTTGGGTCAAATGTTCCATTCCAACTCTCCTAATCTCAATTTTTCTAATATTATAACTATTAATTACATATTGTCAAATATTATTATAGAGAAATTATACATATGTTAATATTAATAAATTTCTTGTCAGAAAATACAGGTCGATTAAATAAAGAGTCAGATTATAATTTCTTTGGAATTCATCAGAAATTCTTGATAATCTAATTATAGATAAGCAATTATTTATGGAGGAGCAATGGATCGAAGATGTTGAATTTTACCATTTCTATGAATATTAAACTTTTCTGGAATAATCTAAACTGAATGAAACCGATATATCTTGATTATAATGCCTCCACTCCTGTCGACCCGGAAGTTGCTAGGGCTATGTTACCTTTTCTGGAAGAACAGTTCGGAAATCCGTCGAGCATCCATTGGTATGGAACCCAGACCAGAAGAGCAATTGAAAAAGCGCGTCACCAGATTGCAGATCTGATCTCCTGTGAACCCGCGGAAATCCTTTTCACGAGCGGCGGGACAGAATCAAATAATCACGCAATCAAAGGTACAGCCTTTGCATACCGGCATCGAGGAAATCACATTATTACCAGCCAGATTGAACATCCGGCAGTGATCGAAGTCTGTAGATATCTGGAAAAGAATGGTTTTGAAATTACTTATCTTCCGGTTGATGAAAATGGATTAATAGACACACTGGAGCTGGAACGATCGCTAACATCGAGAACCATTCTGATTTCAATCATGCATGCTAATAACGAGGTGGGGACAATTCAACCTCTTACTGAAATCTCAAAAATTATTTCTGATAAAAATATTATTCTTCATACAGATGCTGCTCAATCAATCGGCAAAATCGAAGTAAATGTTGGAACCCTTGGTGTAGACATACTCTCGATCGCAGGTCATAAGGTCTATGCCCCAAAAGGCATTGGAGCATTGTATCTTAAACAAGGAGTTCAACTCGAGAAATTCATGCATGGGGCTGATCATGAACAAAATCTTCGTGCTGGCACCGAAAATGTTATGGAAATTGTCGGTCTTGGTAAAGCTTGTGAGATAGCAAAAGAGAATCTAAGCCAAAATATGACTCATATGAAAGATCTGCGGGATCGGCTTTATAATGGACTTAAAAACAATATGAGTAATATAAAATTAAACGGTCATCCTCATAAAAGACTACCCAATACTTTAAATATAAGTTTCAAAAATATAGAAGCAAATTTGATCCTGTCTCGTCTTAAAGGAGTAGCAGTTTCAGCCGGAGCTGCCTGTCATTCTGATTCGATAGACATATCACCTGTACTAACGGCAATGGGTATACCGATGGAGTATGCAATGGGAACTATCCGTTTTTCTGTAGGCAGGATGACCACTTCTGACGAGATTGAGCGAGCAATCAAGGAAATTGTTGCAACGGTAAAGAAAATCAAACCACGTTCAGAAAACCAGGTAAATATCAACTCAACTGAAACCGTCAGATTAACTGAATATACATCCGGTCTGGGGTGTGCCTGTAAACTAAATCCCAGGATTCTGGAAAAAATTCTCCGGAAATTTCCTTTATCGACCGATTCCAATGTCCTGGTCGGGATCGAAAATTCCGATGATGCTTCTGTATATCTTCTGAATGAGAATACTGCTCTTGTTCAAACGGTCGATTTTTTCACACCAATTGTAGATGATCCTTATGATTTCGGTGCTATCAGTGCTGCCAACTCTCTCAGTGATATCTATGCCATGGGAGCAACTCCTTTGTTTGCCTTGAATGTAGTTGCTTTCCCCTCAAATCGACTTTCTGCAGGAGTATTGGAAAAAATATTACAAGGGGCACAGGATAAAGCTCGTGAAGCCGGGATTGATATAATTGGTGGGCACACAATCGATGACACCGAACCCAAATTCGGCTTAGTTGTTCTTGGTAAGGTTGATCCTCGCAGGATCATTACTAATTCCGGGGCAAAACCTGATGATGTTCTTATCCTGACCAAACCGATAGGAACAGGTATCTTGGCAACGGCAGCTAAGAGAGGATTGACAACCCCGGAACTTAACAGAAACTTCACCGAGATAATGAGTCATTTGAACAGATCAGCTGCTGAGATCATGGCGAAATATCCTGTCAATGCTTGTACTGATGTAACTGGATTCGGGTTATTGGGACACTTGAGAGAAATGTGTCTTGCCAGCAATGTTAATGCTATCATCAATTACAAAAAAGTGCCTATTTTCCCGGAAGCCAGGGATTACATTGTTGCCAATATTATCCCCGGAGGAAGTATTAATAATCTCGAATATGTAAACGAGTATATAACCTGGGAAGCAAAAATTGACAGATCCTGGAAAATATTACTCTGTGATGCTCAGACCTCGGGAGGTTTGTTGATCTCTCTGCCTGAAAATGATGCCGTTGAATTGAGAACCGAACTTAATCGAGCAGGTCTTCACTTAGCAGAAATTATCGGTAGAATCCAGGAAGAGGGTATTGGTTCGATCATAATAAAAGACTGATCTATTTCTCCGGATTTTTTATCAAAAAAATTATGAAACATATTATTGCAATATTATTTCTCATTGTATTTATTCAATCTGTGATCCACGGTGAAGCAGATATTCCTGAAAGACCCCGGGTTGGTCTCGTTCTCAGTGGTGGAGGAGCTAAAGGATTGGCACATATCGGTGTTCTGAAGGTTCTTGAAGAAATCGGCATTCCGATAGATTATATTACAGGAACAAGTATGGGCAGCATCGTTGGAGGTCTTTATGCGATCGGATATCGAACCGAAGATCTCGAACATATTATCGATGGAATAAACTGGGATGAGGTTCTTCTGGATGTTATCTCGAGGGACAATATTTCCATCGAGGAGAAGGATGACGAGATCCTGTATGCTTTATCTCTACCCATAAACAGGGGGAAAATCGGTCTTCCAACAGGATTGATCGCAGGACAGAAGATATCCCTGATACTTTCCGAACTTGCACTTTCCGTTCATCATATCGAAGATTTCAATCAACTTCCTATCCCTTTTCGATGCATTGCAACCGATATCGAACGAGGTGAGGTGGTAGTGCTCAAGAGCGGCTACCTTCCCGATGCTATAAGAGCAAGCATGTCCATTCCATCTGTATTCAATCCCATTATCCTAGATGGTCAGATGCTGGTTGATGGCGGATTGTTAAGAAACTTTCCCGTATCGGATGTTATTGATATGGGAGCAGATATTGTGATCGGGATCGATGTTGGAGCACCCCTGTATCACAAAAAAGACCTGAAATCACTTGTTCAGATCATGAATCAATCAATTGCTCTGGCTGGAATTCAGAATATGCAAAAAGAAAGAGCTCTCTGTGATGTTCTGATCGAACCGGATGTCGACAAGTACAATCTGATGAGTTTCAATAAAGCTGATTCTTTAATAGCAAGAGGTGAACAAGCTGCCAGAAAAATGTTGCCTGTTCTGAAAACTCTGGCTGATAATCTGACACAGTTCCCTTCCGGAGAAAAAATTCTTCCCAGGACATGCGTTGATTCCCTTTTCCTGAAAAAGATCCATGTACAGGGACTTAGAAAGGTATCGAAGAAGCTTGTACTTGGTAAACTGCGGATAAAGTCACAAACCTGGATCTTACCGGCAGATCTGACCAAATCGATGGAAAGCATATATGGAAGCGGTTATTTTGAAAGAGTTAATTATAAGCTTGAGCCGGCTGGAAACGGGGTTGTTTTGTTCATCCGTGTAATCGAATCGAACAATGACGTCCTAAAATTCGGTTTTCATTATGACAGCGATTTAAAATCCTCTGTACTCTTAAATGCCACATTCAGAAATGTCATGTTACAAGGCTCTAAACTGGCAATTGATACCCGGATGAGCGAAAATGAGGCCATGAAAATCTCTTATTTCGTGCATACTGGCTGGCAACCGGGATTTGGTGTGGGATTAAAATATTTCCATGAAAGTTTTCAGGTTTTGGGATATGATCAAGAAGGAAAACTGGAAGCAAATTATGATTATGCAAGTAATGTAGGACACCTAGAGCTTCAGACTATTTTCTCCAATTTTTTCTCAGTCGGAGTAGCTATTCAGATCGAACAATCCAGATTGAAGCCGATCATTGTTCCTCAGAGTTACATTTTCGGGGAACAGGAATTTAATTATCTCCAACTTCTCGGTTTTATAAACATCGATACTCGAAATGTTGAATATTTTCCCACCGCCGGCATGAGATTTTATACTGAGGGTAGATTTATTCGCGAAATTGATAACGACATCAAGGATCTTGAACCCTTGAAAACGATAAGAGTAAAATATCTTGATCTGATCTCACTGGGGAAGAGAACCACTTTGCAATTGGGATTTACCGGCGGGAAAATTATAGGAGATGTTATTCCACCCGATTTCTATTTTTACCTTGGAGGGCAAATCCAATCTCAAAAAGGTATCCTGCCCCTGACCGGTTATAAATTCATGGCTATAACAGCTACCGACGCTGCAATATTCAAACTTGGAATTCAATATGAGCCTTGGAACAGAGTGTTTATAACATTTAACACCAATTATGCCAAGGCAGGATTAAACTTTCAGGATCTTTATGAAAAAGAATATTATTGGGGTATCGGTCTTGCAGTAGGAATCGACACTCCCGTCGGTCCGATCGAATACTCGATCATGAAAGGTAAAGAAGAAGAAGATCCAATAAATTTTCTTAGTATCGGCTATAAATTTTAAATCCAGTTAATGCAATAGAACTTCACAAATAGCATCGATCAGGATCAGCTATTTGATCACGATCTCTACTTTACCTTCTTCTGTATCTTTTAAATTCCTGATAAATGCCAGGATCATATCCCTGAATGAATCGTGAACAAAGGGAACCATATCGATTTCCTTACCAGCTACTTTCAGGATTATCTTTTTTTCTATCGGCTTCAGATATTTGGAATCATTATGCATAATTACTCCTCGGAATAAACTTTTTCCCGGATTATCCAAAACCGGAACAAATATTTTTTTATTTTATAAAGGAAGGCTTCCTCGTTTAGAGAGAAGCCTTCATATTATAATTCAATTCTTTACTTATTTAGTTTCCTGCCATCATCTTAGCTATATCGGATTTAACATTACCGATTGGTTTTATATCAAAATTATCAACCAGTACTTTGACGACATTGGGTGATAAAAATGCTGGAAGAGTCGGTCCTAAGCGAATACCTTTTACTCCCAGAAAAAGCAATGCCAGAAGTACAGCAACTGCTTTTTGCTCATACCAGGCTATGTCAAAAGAGATCGGAAGATCATTGATATCATCAAGCCCAAATACCTCTTTCAGTTTAAGGGCAATTACCGCGAGAGAGTAGGAATCGTTGCATTGTCCTGCATCGAGAACTCTGGGAATTCCTCCTATATCACCAAGTTTCAATTTATTATAGCGATATTTTGCACAACCTGCTGTAAGAATAATAGAATCTTCAGGAAGTTGTTCCGCTACTTCAGTATAATAATTTCTTCCTTTCTGACGACCATCACAACCAGCCATCACGATAAAACGTTTAATAGCTCCGGATTTTACGGCAGCAACAATTTTATCTGCAAGAGCAAGAACCTGGTTATGAGCAAATCCCCCGACAATTTCACCTTTCTCGATTTCTATGGGTGAATCACATTTCCTGGCAAGTTCGATGATCTCAGAGAAATCTTTTACTTTACCATTTTCCCTGTCGGCTATATGTTTCACTCTCGGGTATCCAGCCATTCCAGTAGTAAAAATCCTGTCTTTATAAGCATCTTTTACGGATATTATACAATTTGTAGTCATCAGGATCGGACCGTTGAAAGATTCAAACTCTTTATTCTGCTGCCACCAGGCATTCCCGTAATTTCCGACAAAATGTTCAAACTTTTTGAAAACCGGATAATAATTTGCTGGCAACATCTCACTATGAGTATAAACATCCACACCTGTTCCTTCGGTCTGTTTCAGAAGCTCTTCCATATCTTTCAGATCATGTCCTGATATGAGAATACCGGGATTATTACGAACACCGAGATTTACCTTTGTGATTTCAGGATTACCGTAGGTTTCCGTATTTGCTTTATCCAGAAGCGCCATTGTATTTACGGAATATTTACCCGCTTTCATGACCATTACAACCATTTCATCTACACTCAAATTTTTAGTTGTGGAAACAAGAGCTTCAAACATAAATGCATAAATCTTTTCATCTTCGAAACCAAGCATGGCAGCATGATCTGCATAGGCAGCGATACCTTTTAATCCAATAATAAGAAGTTCCCTGAGAGAACGAACATCCTCATTTTTTTGAGAAAGTACTCCAACAGTTGCAGCTTTTTTATAAAATTCGTCTACATCATCAGTGAACCAGACGGCAGAATCATGCAGTTTACCATCGATTTTATCGCTGTATTTGTCTTTAAGTTCATTGCGGATTTTCAAACCTTCTCTAATTTGAATGATAAAACGATCATTGTCAAAATTGGCATTAGTAATCGTAGAAAAAAGTGATTGAGCTACAAACAAACCGACTTTTTTATCCAATTCGCCGAGTTCAGCCGCTTTTTCCCCATAAATCGAAATTCCTCTCAAAACATAGATCAATAAATCCTGCAGGTTAGCTGTATCGGCTTTCTTCCCACAGACTCCAGCAATTGTGCAACCTTCATTTTTTGCTGTTTCCTGACATTGAAAACAAAACATACTCATTTTTTTCTCCCTGAAGCAGTTTTCCTGAATATTCGGGATAAAACCGCTTTAACTTTTTTATTATATTATCTCACCTTTTATTGAGATCACATTCATTTTTACCATCATGATTTTCCCTGCCGCTTCCAGAGCTTTCTGCACTATAAATTCCATCCCCCCACAACAGGGTACTTCCATCCTGACAATTGTTACGGATTTAATATCCTGATTTTTGAAGATCTCAGTCATTTTTTCAATATATGAATCTAATCCGGAATCCAGTTTTGGACAAAAGTTTATGACAATTTTCCCCTTAACAAATTTCTGATGGAAGTTTGCATAAGCAAAAGGAACACAATCGGCTGCTATTAATAGTTCCGAATTTTTCAGGTAAGTTGCGTTAGGATTCATAAGATGCAATTGAACCGGCCATTGTTGGAGTTCCGATCTCATAGAAACAACCTGATTAAGATCATTTTCTGCTTCTCTGGTAATTGTATGCTCCGCAACTCCGGGACAAGTTCCGCTGGGACAACTGGTTTCATCTTCCAATTTTGGTATAGGGATTCCTTGACGAAGCAATATTGCCAGAGCTTGTTTAAACAGATCGGTTTCTCCATGACCACGTAAATGCAGAAGATGCGCTTTGATAGTATTGGGTCCGGCTTTGATAATATTCTCCATTACTCTTGCTTCATCATAGGATTCAGCTTCTCTCTCTATTGTATTAATTGCTCCGAGAGGACAATTTCCAATACAAGCACCCAAGCCGTCGCAAAACAGATCACTGATCAAGCGTGCTTTCCCATCGATTATCTGTAAAGCTCCTTCAGGACAATTGGGAATACATTCTCCACAACCATTACATTTTTCTTCATCGATCTCTATTATTTGTCTTTTCATACTTAATACCTCATATCTGGCATATAACAACTGGTCGTTTATCCTTTTTCATCATCACGGATAAAGAATTTATACTATTTTTGTCTTTCCCGTCGGTTTGGGAAGTTTCATGACCAGCACACGAATATCTTCGTCCGTATCATTGTATATACAGTGTACAATGTCTTTCGGACTTTCGATGATGTCATCTCTTTCTACCTTTACTTTTTCATCCGCAACCATAATCGTCGGCTTACCTGCCAGTATATAAAAAGCAACATCAACCGGCGTAATATGCGGTTTAAAACTTTCTAGAGGTTTGAGTAATAAATGCATGATAAGTGCATGATCTTTGTCATATAACTTTGTTGCCTGCACACCATGCGGATTATCCGCCATTCCAAGATTTTTAAAATTTCGTATTTCCATTTAATCTCCTTGGTTGACGTAATCTGATAATCTCAAATTACTGAATGTATTATAAATGTTTTGTGAAAGTTCGAAAATAGCTTTATCCAATATACATACATCATACATGCATTCAGATTTTCCAAAAGGGCAAATTTCCAGATTTACCTTTGATTCGATAACCTCGTATATATCTAAGAAGCTGATCTCCTCCGGTTGACCCGACAGATTATATCCACCTGTAGGACCACGACCGGAATCAACAAGACCACTTTTATGTAAGCGCTGAAATACTTTAGCCAGATGTGCCTCAGATGCCTTCAATTCTTCAGCCAGGGCTTTCACTCTCACCTTCCGGGGAGCAGCTTTTGCCAGAATAACCATTCCATGAAGTGCCAGAAAAAATCCTTCAGATACATTCAATAATCCGTTCATAATTCCCTTATTTATTATTTAGGTACTTAAATATTTAAATAGGTTTTTGTGTCAAGGTTTTCAAATTTCTTTTTTTTGATCTATAGAAATGAATGGTTTTCAAGGAACCCTTTTTTTTATCTTTTACAGTCCTCATAAACTTAGAGGAATTTTTATAAATATGGTCATGTGGTACTATTTACTTATCTATAGAGTTTATATTTAATATAATCATGGCCTGTAAATAAACTTATCTCAGAAGCATCACCG
>JAUVIJ010000095.1 GCA_030592835.1 Candidatus Cloacimonadota bacterium
AAAAAGAACCCAGTATTGCCCCAAGAACACCTGCTATCGTTATGTGTTTAACAGAATGAATTTGAAGTTTATTATGACGCTTGAATCTATAGGTGCCGGTAATATTCTGGATCAAGATCCCTATCCTGTTAGTCGCATTAGCAATTGGTGAAGGTAATCCCGCTATAATCAACACAGGTAACGTAAGTATAGATCCACCACCAGCCATAATATTGATAAAACCAGCAGCAAATCCCGCTAAAAAGATATATAAATTTATCATTATTTTACTGATGACATAATCTGAAATACATCTGAAAAGAAACTGAACTTGTTCTTTGTACGTTTTTTATCCATATATATCACATTCTTAATTAAAATCCTCGCCATTTTTTTCATAAGACAATGGCTGACAAGTCATAGTTTGAAAACAGGAGTCAAGGAAAAATTTAGTTGTATGCATCCTGTTTTTTACAATTCACACTCATCCCCGAGAAAATAAATATTTATAGTGTAACATCTCTAAGAAATAAAGAATTAACATAATAAAATGTTGGTTCTTAAAAGAACTGAGTTGATACAAATATCCAAATTGCAAATAACAAATCATAAATAAATAGCAATGACCAAAATTACAAATTCAAAACAAATAAAAAAGCTTTGATTGTTTGTTATTTCGATATTAATTATTTGGAATTTATTTGTTTTTTGGATTTTGTTGTTTGTGTATTACAACTTGGGAACACAAGAATCTTCTTCCAGCGTCACAAAGACAAGAGTGATATACATCACCCTGAAACTTCGTAACGAGAAGAACAGTTGTAAGCATTCTGGTTTTTACAATTCATGGTTGACATTCCCATAATGTTTCACAGTTTCGACAGGTGAATTGGAGGTTTAAATGAGAAGCTTATTTGTTTCTGTACTGATTGTTTTCTTTTCCTATGGTTTACAAGCTGATATAGATTTCGCTATTGAATTGTTTAATGATGGATTATATGAAGAAGCAATTCTGGAAATGGAAAAGGTGATAATCGAATCACCGGTATCGCTTCAGGCAGAGAAAGCTGTTTTTCATATTGCTGAAAGTTATCGACTGCTGGAGAATTATTCTCAAGCAGAATCTTATTACCGCCGGTTATGGGATGGTTATCCCGATAATGCCTATAAAGATAAAGCTCTCTTTTATCTGGGATTCAGTCGTTTTCAAATGAGCAGATTTGAACTTGCTGCAAAAAATTTTACAATCCTGATTGAAGAATATCCCGGAACAGATATTGTAGCCAATGCTTTGATCTATCTGCTTGATTCCTATTATCAAATTGCTGATTATAATCAGGTTATTATCAGTGGCAGGAAGTTAATTAAAGATTATGAGAATTATGACCAGATCCCGGAATTATTACTTCTAATGGCGAAGGCTTATTTCGCCAATAATATTCCGGAAGAGGGCAATAAAATCCTCCGCAAAATCATGAGTGAATATCCCGATCATAATGTCAGTTGGGAAGCTCTTGAATTGAAAATCGACATGATAAGAGACGATGAAGATCCGAAAGCTGCTGCTCAGTTTCTGTCCGGAAAACTAAAAGAAAGCCTGCCCCGGCTTTTTGAAGAGCCCCTCAGATTAAAACTTCTGAATTTATATTTAGAACTGGAAGATTATAAATCAGCTCTCGATCAGGCTGAAATCCTTACAGAGAAATTCAATAATTCGGATCAGATAAGTCGATATCTTACTTTCAAAGCACGATGTTTTATACACTTGGAGAGATTTCAAGAACTGATCTCGGAAGGAGATCTATACAACAAAGAAATCGATAATAGTGGATTCAAAAAGCTGTATGAATTTTACACTGCACAGGCTTTTTATTCTCTTGATCAGAGAGACAAAGCCCGGGAAATAACTTCCCGGTTGATCGAAACTACCGGAAGTGATTCTTTAATGGTTCAATCTATAATTTTATTGTCTGAGATCGATCTTGCCGAAGGTAAATATCTGAGTGCTGTCCATGCTTTGAATTCTGTTATAGACAGCCCCTATGTGGAGAAAAACAGGATCTTATTCAAATTAGCGGGAATCTATCATTATAAGTTCCTGGATTACTCACAGGCGATCAAATATTATGAGCTTGTGCTGATCGGTAAACCATCTCAGATTTTAGAAAATCAAGTTTATTTTCAATCAGCCTTGTGTTACGAACAGATTCAAAACTCCCAGACTGCCCTTGATCAGATCGAGCGAATCGATCTTACTGCTGTTGAAAACAGGATATTGAAAGCTGAGATTCAATCAAAAGAGAGATATCTTCGTGAATATATAATCCAGGATCACGGGAGAGCATTGAATAAGATCCTGCAACATTTATACGATTATTTAAGTAGTGGGGATGAAATCAGACTGAAACAGAATATCATCACGATTTATACAGAGGAATTAAAAGATTATCAGACAGGTTTATCACTGCTGGAAGGATCAAAAGACGCCATTTCCCTCTATCAGCAGTCGAGATTATTGTTGAAATTGATGGATAAAAATATGCTGGAGGGCAAAACAGATAATCTGCTTGTTCTGGAAGTAAAATTTGATAATATGATCGATGATTTGATATTAGCTGAAGAACCCATTCTGGTGCAAGAACTTAAGCTTCGAAAGCAAATTCTACTGAATGAAACAGCACTGACTGAAAATTCAGAACAAATCAGCTCTTTTATCAGGGATTATCCCGAGAATCCCTCTTCAAATTATTTTCTATTTCACCTGACTAAATATTATCTGAATCAGGGTGATTACGAGCGTTCTGCTGAACTGGCAGAAAAACTGATTTTGGATGAAACCATCGATGAGAATAGATTTCATGAGATCAACTTAATCCTGGCTGAATATTTTTATAACAGCAATGATGATGTTACTGCTGGAAAATATTATCAGAAATCGAGTTCCCGGATCGATCTCACAACTCCTCTTTATCTTTTTCATTACGCTGTAACACTGGATCAGATAGGAAAACGATCGGAAGCTGTAGAAAAACTGGAATATCTAACCAATAATATCCAGGATTTCTCCGAATTCAGGAATGTAGTCGAATATTATGCAGATGTCCTGAGAACGGAAAATATGTATAATAAAGCGATTTCGGTTCAGTTATTATTGCCGGATCGGGAACGTGATGATGATTTCTATCTCGATCTTTCCCAGGATTATCGAGAAACAGGACAGTTGGAAGCTGCAAAGGAAGCTCTATTATATATTGTTGATAAAGATTTAAAAACTTTGGAGAATCTAGCTTTGCTGCAATTTGAAACCCGGGATTTGGAAATGGCTGACTTCACTTATTCTAAACTGATCTCCCTTGATGAAAATAATACCGGATATTATGAAATGTCCGGCAGGATAAAATATCTTCTGCAAAAATATCAGGAAGCTGTTTCCGATCTGGAAAAAGTCTATCAAATACTGGGAACCGCTCAGGACAGTTATCTGGATCCGGCTCTTTTTGCGCAGCATTTAATTATATCTCTTTATCGGATAGATAATCGACCTCGCGCTGAAACTATGACCGCCAGTTTTAAAGAACTGTTATCGGAGGATGTTCTCAACCTGATATCCATGCATGAAGCTATTTATTATAAAAGTATAGACATGAACAAATCGGAGAAATTATTTACTAAATTATTGAAGAAAGAACTTACTGATTCTTTGAAATATCAGATCTATTTCTGGCGTGGTGTCACCAGGATGGAATTAACCAAGACAGATGAAGCGACTGAAGATTTTCTCATGGCTCTAAATTCAGATGAGGTCGATTTAAGAAATAATGCCAACTTGAAACTGGGTACGATTGCATTCTCCGGTGAACATTTTCAGGAAGCCCTGGATTATTATTATCACGTGATTTTCGAAGATGACTCAGGTATTCTTGCCCTGGATGCAGCCAGGAATTTCGCTGTTGTCTGTAAAACCATAGAAGAATGGCAGAAAGCTGTTGTAGCTTACGAAATAATCCTGGAGCGCTGGGGAGATGTGGAATTCAAAGGAGAAACGATTTTTGATATTGCTTACTGTCATTATCGTGATCACAAATTCGAAGAAGCTATTATCATGTTTCAAAGAGCAATCCCCATGCTTGCTGGCAGAGAAACCCAGGCAGAAGCCCAGTTCTGGACAGCCGAGTCTTATTTCGCTGAGGGTAAATATGAGAAAGCTGTAGTAGAATTTCGGAAAATCGGTTATAATTATGGAGATTTCCCTCAGTGGGCTGCATCCGGAGAATTGAGAGCTGCAGAATCCTACCTGCAGACAGGTAAGATTGATAAAGCGGTTATGATCTATGAACGGGTAGTTGAGAAATATGGAACTATCAGTCAATGGGGGAAAGAAGCAGCATCAAGACTGGATCAATTGAAGAATTAACATGCGACTGGCAGTAGATCTTCATTCTCATTCCGGTTATGCCGGAGGTGTAGGGCAGATCGAACTGGAAACCGTCGCCCGGACCATGAAACTGAAAGGTATCGATGTTTTCGGGACCGGAGATTGTCTTTATCCTCCCAGAACAGAACAGCTTCGCAGATCATTAACAGAAATCGATACAGGTCTGTTTTCCCTTCCAGGAGATTATAGTAGATTTCTTCTGCAGACAGAAATAATATTAACCGTAAAGTTATCTGGATATTCTCATAAAATAGTAGCACATCATATCATATTATTCCCCGATTTCGAGACGATTTATTCCCTTCAGGATCTGCTGCAGAAATGGAATATGAAAAACACGATCGGTAGACCCTTTCTCGTGAATAGAGATCAGAGGGAAATGGAAGATAGACTGAATGAGATCGCTGAACTAAATCCCTATCTGGAAATCATTCCCGCTCATATAATGACTCCGGATGGTGTGTTAGGGAGCAAGAATGATCTGTCCTGTTTGGAAGAATTTTACGGTGGATATCTACCCAGGATACGTATTATAGAAACCGGACTGAGTGCCGATCCGGATATGTTAGCCCGAATACCTGATCTACGTGATCTGACTTTCATCTCAAATAGTGATTGTCATAGTGCCGCTTTAAACAGGATCGGTCGCGAGTTTTCTCTGATAGATGTCCGGGAAAGATCCTATCGCGCAATCATCGATGCGTTAAGACAGAATCAGATAATTTTTACTGTTGAATTCAATCCCGAGGAAGGAAGATATTATCTGACAGGGCATCGCAAGAATAGAAGAGGTCATGATAGGGAAGTAATATTCCATAATAATGCTCCAACAGATAACATCTGCCCTTTGTGTGCCAGAAAAATGATACCCGGAGTTTATCAGCGTTGCCTTCAATTGCAGGATAGATCAATTGTACCAATAAAACGGAATTTTATACATCTTATACCTCTGGTTGAAATTATCGCTCATTCTCAAAATATAATTTCCGTCAACTCAGTGAAAGTTCAGAAAATCTTTTCCGAGATCATGAAAATCTATCCCTCTGAAATTGCGCTTTGGCAGTCAGATAATATAGAAGAACATCTTGACAAAAGAATACCCCTTAAAACTATCAAGCAAATTTTAGCCGTGAAATCTGGTGAATTTCATTTCCAACCTCCCGGTTACGATGGGATTTATGGCAAATTACAGATAGGAGAAAACAATGGATAAAAATCAAATCCTGACCAGAATAAAGGCAGTTACAGAAAATCTCGATGATAATGAAATGCTGTTTGTATTTGCATCAGCGCCACAGAACTATCCTGTATATTTTAAACAGGACAATAATTTTCTTTATCTGACCGGATTGGAGATCCCTAATGCAATTTTTGTACTTACCAAGATCAAGAATAAAGCTGCTTCAATGCTTTTTATTGAACGGGGAATTCCCGCAATGGAAGTCTGGGAAGGAAAAAAAATGACCATCAGGAAAGCTGCTGAATTAAGCGGAATAGAAACAGTATATAATCTGGATCAATTCGACAGGATCATCAGTTTTAAACTCCCTTTTATTCGGAAAAGCTATATCAATATCGGCTTTGAACCTATAAACCGTCCCCTGAAACCACAACACGAATTTATTGACCGGATCAAAAAACGTTATCCCGATATAATATTTCGAGATCTGACCAATTTTATAAGTAAATTCCGTACACAAAAAGATGATTGGGAAGTTTCCCAGATGCAGCAGGCTATCGATGTGACGGGTTCCGCTATTGAAAGCATTTACCGTCAGGCAAAATCCGGAATGATGGAATATGAACTGGAAGCGATTCTGCAATATGAAATAACCCGCAGGGGTTTCAGACATATGGCTTTCAAACCGATCATAGCTTCCGGAGTTAATGCTACTATCCTGCATTATGTTGATAATAATGGCCGGATCCCTGAAGATAGCCTGGTATTGCTGGATGTTGGAGCAAGTTGCAATAATTATTGTGCCGATATTTCCAGAACTTTTCCAGTTTCCGGAAAATTTAGCAAGCGTCAACAAGCCGTTTATCTGGAGGTTCTACAGGTTCAGGAAGAGATCATCGAGCTGATTAAACCGGGGGTTTCTCTAACGGATCTGAATAAAAAGACTGTTGAACTGATCACGACAGCTTTAAAAAGATTGAAACTGATTACCAGTGATGCTGAATATAAAAAATATTATATGCATAGTGTTTCACATCATCTGGGGCTTGATGCCCATGATGTAGGTGCAAGGGATTCGATTCTGGAACCTGGTAATGTAATCACTGTGGAACCGGGAATATATATTTCTGAAGAACAGATTGGAATCCGGATAGAAGATGATATTCTGGTAACGGATAAAGGAAAGAGAAATCTTTCATCCAGTATCCCCAAACAAATAAAAGATCTTGAAAAAATATGTGCCCGGTAGAGGTGAATTATGAAAAGAGCTATTTATCCAGGAACTTTTGATCCCATTACTTACGGACATCTGAACATTCTAAAAAAAGCAACTCGGATCTTCGATGAAATAATTCTTGCTGTAGCAGATATAACTGGTAAAGAAACGACTTTAACCCTTGATGAACGAGTAGATCTCTGTCTGAAAACGACCAGAGATTTGCCCGGTATTTCGGTACAGAAATTCGAGGGTCTTGTTGTCGATTTTGCCCGGGAAGTCAAAGCAGATGTTATCATCAGAGGATTACGTGCTATTTCTGATTTTGAATATGAACTGTCTCTGGCCCTGATGAACGAAAAGTTATATAAAGAGATCGATACGGTATTTTTTGTGCCGGATCCGAAATACCTTTATCTGAGTTCGACTCTGGTAAAACAGGTTGTATCACTGGGAGCAAATTTGAGGGATTTAATTCCGGTTTGTGTAGAAAAAGCAC
>JAUVIJ010000085.1 GCA_030592835.1 Candidatus Cloacimonadota bacterium
GAATATTTATAAGCATGAAAACAAAGTATAAATTCTCCTGTATCAGTTGCGGTAAGGAATATCCTGCAGAACCTTTCCTCTATCTATGTCCGGACTGCGCTAAGACGAATAATGATATCAATCCTCCTCACGGAATTCTGAAGACTGTCTATAATTATAATGACATCAAAATCAAGTATAACTCCGGGGAATTGTTTACTGCGTTGTATGAAAACGGATTTCTTAATCTGCTCCCAATCGAATCATTGGCAAGTCTTAGCCCGTTAAGAGTCGGGAATACACCTCTCTACAAATATGGCCACCTAGGATCATTAAAGTTGAATCATAATCTTTATTTAAAAGATGATTCCCAAAACCCGACTTTTTCCTACAAAGACAGAGCATCAAATCTGGTAAGTGCTTATGCAAAGGAAAATAGTATTGATACGATCGTAGCCGCATCTACAGGTAATGCCGGTTCTTCACTGGCTGGTATCTGTGCTTCTCAGGGTCAGAAAGCTATCATCATGGCTCCTGCTTCAGCTCCAAAAGCTAAATTGATCCAGATCTGCATGTATGGTGCAACTTTGATCACGGTATCAGGTAGTTATGACGATGCCTTTGAATTAAGTATAAAGGCTACGCGGAAATACGGCTGGTATAACCGGAACACTGCTTACAATCCTTTTACCATAGAAGGAAAGAAAACTGCTGCTTTCGAGATCTTCTATCAAATGGATCATAACCTGCCCGACAGAATATTCGTTCCGGTCGGAGATGGAGTAATAATTTCAGGTCTTTACAAAGGTTTTGAAGATCTCAAGCAATTGGGTATTATTAAAAAGATCCCGGTCATTGTTGCTGTTCAATCCCAGGGAAGTGACAATATGGTCAATAATTTGAAATCGGTAAGCTTCAAATCCAGACCGAGTACTACCATCGCTGATTCTATTGCAGTTGATGTCCCCAGAAATTTTTACATGACCAGAGACTATTTACTCAGAGAAAAGGGAGAGTGGATCACAGTCACTGATCAGGAGATCCTGAGAGCTTCCCATCTGTTGGCAGAATCAACTGGCATTTTCTCCGAACCGGCATCCGTTGCAGCTTTTGCAGGATACTGGAAATATCATGATCTGAAAAAGATCGAACAAGATTCCAATAATGCAGTGCTTCTCACCGGTTCAGGACTGAAAGATCCTCAGGCTGTTACAGGCAGTATTACAATACCCGAACCGATTAAACCCGAGATATCTGCCCTGGAAAAATCAGGACTCATTAAGCTTATAAAAAATACTTTACAATATTAAAGAAACTGGTTTTTTCAGAATAAATTGTAATCTCAGAGGTTCAAGATGAGATCTCCACGAAAAGTTGATGCCCGATCCAAAATAAATGGCTCTCATAAATTCATCGATGATTATATCTTTCCTGATATGATCTACGGCTATTTGTATTATGCCAGATGTCATCATGGATATATAAGAAAAATCACATTCCCGGAAGAATTCGATCTGAAAAACTTTATTATCATCGATTACAAAGATATTCCCGGAAGAAACATTGTACCGGAACCAGAACCGGATCAGCCATTCCTGGTGGAAAATGAAGTTTATCATTACGGTCAGATAATAATGGGTATTGCTCATCCTAATAAGGCAATCCTGAAGCAGTTTGTTGAAAAGATCGAGATCGAATATGAAGAACTAACTGCTCTCACCGATATAAAGGAATGTCTGGAGGATGAATCCAATGCCTTTGGCAGGGAAATTATAATCGATCAAAGACAGAGTCTGGAACCTCGTTCGGAATGGATAAAGACCAGTGCGGTTTACTATACTGCACATCAAGAGCAAGCATATCTGGAAACCCAGGGTATGATCGCTATCTATAACCAGGATCAGAGATCGATTTATGTCCTCGGAACAATGCAGTGTCCCTATTTCGTCAAGGAAGCAGTAGAGATGATCATGGGAGATAAGATCACTGAGGTTGTCATAGAAACTGCGGAAGGTATCGGAGGAGCCTTCGGAGGTAAGGAGGATTTTCCCAATATCCTTGCCGGAGTGGCTTCCCTGCTTGCATATAAAGCCGAAAAACCTGTAAAAATAGTTTTAGAAAGATCCGATGATATCGTTATTACCACCAAACGTCATCCCTCCCGGGTTGAGATTGAGACTTATACCGATCCGGTTACAAATAAGATAAGGAAACTGAAAATCGACTACCGGCTGGATGCGGGTGGTTATTTGACCCTTTCACCGGTTGTTCTTTCCCGGGGAGTTCTTCACTCTTTCGGTGGATACAATATCAGGGATGTCTTTATCCATGGAAGACTGTTGAGAAGTAATACTCCTTCCAACGGAGCTTTCCGCGGTTTTGGAGCTCCTCAGGCATTTTTTGCTATCGAATCCCACATTGATAAAATAGCTGGTGACTTGAAGATCGATCCTCTTGAATTGAGAATGAAAAATATCCTGCAAAAAGATGACAGAATGCCTACAACACAGATAATCAGGGAAGATCACATCCTGGACTGCCTGAACCGGGTGATCGAGAAATCCGATTATAAGCAGAAATACATTGAATTTCAGGAATACAATCAGCACCATGATAACAAAAAGGGGATCGGTATTTCGATCTGTTTCCACGGTGGTGGATATACCGGAAATGGGGAAAAAGTCCTGCAGTCTAAAGTTAAGATGACAATTGAAAAAGATGCCGCTGTTAATATCTATGTCGCCAACACCGATATGGGGCAAGGAGCTCATACAACTCTTGCCCAGATGGTCAGCGAAACATTGGATCATCCTCTCAACAAAACCAGGGTCGTTATTCCAAATACAAGTAAAACTCCTAACAGTGGTCCAACTGTTGCATCAAGAACGATCTATATTATCGGGAATCTACTTTGTGATCTGTCTCTACAGATAAAAAAAGAGATCCAAGGTAATCTCGATGAATATGTGCGATCCCATAATACCCTTTTCCCAAAGGAATATTCCCGGTGTTTCACTCCTGATCCCACAGTTGTTTTTGATGATAAAACCTATCTCGGAACAGGTTATAAAGACTATTCCTGGGCTGCCTGTGTCTGTGAAGTATTCTATCAAACCTCAATCTTTAAACTGGATCTGAAGAAGATCTGGACAGTGCTTGATATTGGTATACCCGTTAACCCGAAAATAGCGGAAGGTCAAGTCGAAGGCGGATTATTACAGGCAATGGGGTATGCACTGACGGAATATTTCTATAAACCTGATTTCGGGCGCATGCACGGTTTTACCGATTACATACTACCAACTACACTGGACACTCCTGAAATGGATATCGAATTCATCCATACAGACAGCGACTTTGCCAAAGGATTGGGCGAGATCCCCATGAATTATCCGGCTCCGGCTATCAGGAATGCATTTCACCATGCCACCGGTATCTTTATAGATGAGATCCCCCTTACCCCGGAAAGGATCTATGAAAACATAAAGGGGAAATCATGAAAATATCCTTCAATATCAATGGAAGAAATGTGAAATTAGATGTCGATCCTATGCGGCGGCTGCTCGATGTACTCCGAGATGACCTCGAACTGACCGATATTAAAGAAAGCTGTGGCGAAGGAGAATGTGGCGCCTGCACAATAATCCTGGATGATAAACCTGTTACCAGTTGCATCCTCAATGCCGTCCATGCTGATGGCAAAAAGATCCTGACAGCAAACGGGATTTCAAAAACCAGGATAGGAGAAATACTTCTGGATTGTTTCGACCAGACCAACTCCGTACAGTGCGGTTTCTGTTTTCCCGGTTTTTATGTTACCGCTTATCATTATCTCATTACCGATGGAGAGCCTTCCTTAGAAAAGATCCGCTATGCCCTTAGTGGAAATATCTGCCGTTGTACCGGATACAAGAAGATCTTCGAATCGGTCATAATGGCATGTGAGCGTCTGCAGGAAGGGAGTTGATATGAAATTTATCAAGCCAAGCTCGTTACCCGATCTATTCGACCGGCTTCAGAATTATGAAGGCAGGAAATTCTTCCTTGCCGGCGGATCCGATATCAATATCCAGATCAAGAACAGAATGATCAGAGATGAACCCATTTTCTATATAAATCACTTAGATGAACTGAGGGGAATCCAGGTTGTGGATGATACTGTTATTATCGGGGCTTTGACCAGTTATGCTGATATTATCTCTTCACCTATTCTCAAAGAAAAGCTTCCCTTTTTCCGGAATTCACTGAAATTATTCGCTTCTCCACTGCTGCAGTCCGTAGCTACTATTGGAGGGAATATCGCCAACAGCTCACCTACTGCCGACATCTTGCCCCTGCTGCTCGTTCTCGATGCTGAGGTCAGACTGCTGACGCGTTCCAAATTGCGTTTCATCCCCATTAATGAATTTTATACGGGATACAAAGAATATGTGATGAAAACCAACGAGATCATCGGGTCCGTCCATATAAATATCGATGCCGAGAAGAACTGGCTGGCTTATTACCGAAAGGTGGGTTCACGGCAATCCCTGACCATTGCCAAACTGGCACTGGCGGGTATAATGAAACTGAAAGAAAATTCGATAACCGCGATCAAAATTGCAGCCGGTGCACTGAATGAATACCCCCGTCGATTAACCACTACCGAAAACTATTTAAAAAGTAAGCGGAAAGAGGATATTGCAGACAAAGAGTTGAAAGAAGTACTAACTGAGGATATTACCCCGATCACGGATCTGAGATCGGATAAAAATTATAGATTCGATGTATGTCTGAATCTGATCAAAGAGTTTATTAACAGTTATTAAAATCCGTCTTCGAGTTCTTTGGACATGTAAAAAGCCATTTCGATGGTTGCGTAAAGCTGCTTGTCCTGGAAAGGTTTGATCAAAAAACCGAAAGGCGAAGTTTCAAAAGCCTGACGCATTGTCTTTTCATCAGAATAGGCTGTCAGGAAGACTACAGGAATACCAAAACGGTCGTTAATATAATGGGCACACTCGATTCCGTTCATATCACCCGGAAGCATGATGTCCAGAAGAACAACGTCTGGGCATTTTTCCTCGATCAGGTTGATTGTCTCGACCCCATCGCAAGCAATACCAACCACTTCGTGCCCGTAACGCAGCAGCGCAGCTTTGATATCCTCGGCTACGATATGCTCGTCTTCGGTGATCAATACCCTGGCCATAATCTTCCCCGGTAAATATTTCTACTTAGACTGCAAACCAGTTTACAATACTTGATGTGAAGCTGAAAAAAACTTAATAAATTGTCAATTAATTGTATGAAAAAAACTTAAAAACAAGTGCTATTCTCTGATTTTCTTGCCGATCCCGCAGAGACTGAGACAATCCCCTGGATTCTCAACAAGCAGGTCATCATACAGATCCGGCTTCCAGATAGAAGGATGAACGATACCCGGTGATATAATTTCCAGATCAGCAAATAGTTCCTCAATAAAGCCTGCTGATCTTGGTTTGATCTTGATTCCTAGTTCTTTAAAACAGTTAATGATTGCTTGAAGCTGTTTATCATCCCCTGAACAATACCGATAGTCCGTAATATGATTGATCATGATAAAACTACCCAGAGGCAATAGTTTTTTATATCTATTTAATAACACTCTAAGATCACTATCATTATGAACGTATTCAAACACATTGATAAAAATAAGTCCAACCGGTTTCGATAAATTCAGAAAATCCAGAACTGAAGAATTTTCGAAAATCTGATCAGGATCATTCAGATCCGCTAATATCTCAAGTGTATTTTGATTAGAATACAATTGACTATAACAATGATCGATAACCACGGGATCATTATCAACATAAACAACTTTATAAGGAATATTCAAAGAATCAGTAATTTTATGGACAGATCCCGGATCAGGAATTCCACAACCTATATCTATGAACTGATCAATACCTTGATTAATCAGGTATTCCACTCCTCTCTCCTGAAATAACCTGTAAACTTGTAAAATAGAGCATATTTGCGGATATGTTTTACTAAGTTTATACCCTAAATGTCTTTCTAAGTTCAAATTGTGATAATCACCAAGTAAATAATTATACAACCGTGCAAAATTGGGGATATTTTCATAATAATCGGAAGAAGATAAATTTATCATAATATAAACTCCTGATAATGTATATACATATCCGATACCAAATTGATTTTTTTGTTATATAAATTTTAAAAGTCTGAATTTAACAGTTAATAAGATAACTGTGGAAATAGTTCAAAACCCAAATAATATTGACAATATTGACATTTTCGGCAAATTTATTGTCTTTTTTGACACAATACTAAATATTATATTTATTAATTTTTCTATAAAACTGCCGTAAGCTTATTCCTAATAATTTCGCGGCTTGAGTTTTATTATCATTTGTTTTTTCAAGTGCTTTTTTGATTACTTCGTATTCAGTGTTATTTGTGGCAGCAGAAAGAAGAAATCCATTTGAAGATTTTCCTCTAATATTAATAAACTGAATATCCTGCGGTGGAATTAAATCATTTTTTGTCATAAGAACTGCTCTATTAATGACATTTTTCAGTTCTCGTATATTCCCTGGCCATGGGTGATTAAGAATAAGCTTGAATGCTTCAGGATTTAGATTTTTAACATTCTTTTTAAATTTTACATTTGCCTTTTTTATAAAGAATTTCACTAATATAGGAATATCTTCAGTTCTTTGACTAAGTGCTGGTATATCGATTTTGAACTCACTTATCCGGAAGAACAGATCACTTCTAAAATTCCCATCGTTCACATCATTTATGATATTACGGTTGGATGCTGCTATAATTCTAACATCCAAATCAATTGGTGACTTTCCGCCCAATCTATGAATTGCTTTCATTTCTATAGCCCTAAGAAGCTTTGCTTGCATACTTAAGGGTAGATTATTAATTTCATCTAAAAATAAAGTCCCTCCTTGTGCTTGTTCGAACTTACCTGATTTATTTTTAACAGCTCCTGTAAAAGCTCCTCTTTCATAACCAAACAATTCACTTTCAAATAATGTCTCAGGTATAGCCCCACAATCTACTGCAATAAACTGCTTTTTATTTCGCTCGCTCTTTTGATGAATCAATTGAGCAAACCACTCTTTACCTGTTCCCGTGTCTCCTTCCAATAAAATGGTTACATCAGTAGGCGCTATAGGTTCAATTTGTAACAGTAGTTTCTTTATAACAGAGCTTTCACCCATTGATTCTTTAAAAGAAATCTGTTCGTTCAGTTTATTTTTTAAAGTAGTGATTTCTTTAGTCAACTTAGTTGTTTCAAAAGCTTTTTGAACAATAATTATTAATTCATCATTATTATAAGGTTTTGCCAAATAATCAAATGCTCCATTTTTCATAGCTGACACCGCATTTTGAATATTCCCATGAGCTGTCAGCATGATTACAGCGACATTGCTATTAATTTCCTTTATTCTTTTCAATACTTCAATACCGTCAATATCAGGTAGTTTATAGTCTAGTAACACAACTCTTGGCCTAAATTCAGAAAAGAGATTGAGAGCCTGATATCCATCTTCAGCAAGTAATACTTTATAACCACTTGCACGGAGTACTTTAGATAAAATTATACGCATGTATTTTTCATCATCAACTATCAGTATTTTTTTCAAATTAATTCCTCTTTATTTCTTATTAATTAATGGGATTTTAATAAAAAAAATAGTCCCTATTCCAATTTTACTTTTTACTTTAATCCTACCTCTATGATTTTCTATTATTTGCTTTACAATAAATAAACCTAATCCTGATCCCCTTCTCTTTTGACTATAGAATGGGTCAAATATTTTGGATATCCTATCCTCATGAATCCCCATTCCAGTATCTATAATTCTTATGAATAACTTTGTCCGATTTGATTTTACCAGGATATACAACTTCCCCCCATATGGCATTGCATCTATTGCATTTAACAA
>JAUVIJ010000135.1 GCA_030592835.1 Candidatus Cloacimonadota bacterium
ATATTATAATTTAACCCAGATAATGCAATAGAACTTTGCAAATAGCATCAATAAGTCTTAGGCTTATAAATTTTTTATGTATGAGTGATTCACAAAATTATTTCTGAATATCTTTTTGATATACAAAAAAATTTTCTAAATTATCCCTCTATAAAATATTACTACTCTTCAATAAACCTCTACTGCATTATCCGGGTTTAACCCGACTCGGGTTCTGTGAACTCGAGTCGAGCTAAATAAACTTCCGGTGAAATGATCGAATCCTTTCCAATTTCCAAGCTAGGGCTTGGGAACAAGGGTGTATTTTTTTTTAGGCTTGGGAACGAGTGTGATTATTTTTTTTTGACTCTAAGGCAAAATCACCTGAAAAGCTTCGGTGGGACAAGTCATTAGAAAAGCATGAAGAATCCTAGCAATGATAAGTTTTAATAAAAGATCTATAATTAGATTTGAGAACATTTGATTACTAATTTAATAGTTTTTCAATCGTTTCCCGGCAAAGTTTTTGTGATCTTTCCTGACTCCTACTTTCAACATAGATGCGGATAATAGGTTCTGTGCCTGATTTACGGATATGTATCCAGTGATCAGTACCAATGATTTTTATACCATCGGTTCTGTCGATCTGAGAGTCTGCAAAAACAATTTCAGTTTTTTCCATAAGTTTGTTGAGTTTTTCAGGATTTGTGACTATTTTATCCTTAGCAAAATAATATTTCGGGATCAATGCTGCAAGATCGAGAATCGTTTTATCTGATTCAGCCATAAATCCCAGGATCAAAGCCATACCGGCAGGTGCATCGCGGGTATAATGAATCTCAGGGCAGATTATTCCACCATTTCCCTCGCCACCGATGGGGCTGCCGATCTCTTTCATCAGTTTACCGACATTGATCTCTCCTACTCGAGTGCGATGAACCTTTACTCCATATTCGGCGGCTATATCATCCGAAGCCATGGATGAGGAAAGGTTGGTTACAATATCACCTTTGATCTTATCTAATACATACTTTTCTGCCAGGAGTAGGGAATATTCTTCCCCTAAAGCCAATCCGTTATTTGCAACAATGGCCAGTCTATCAACATCAGGATCAGTAGCAAATCCGATATCAGCCTGATGTTTGATCACAGCTTCTTCAAGTTGGGTCAGATTTTTATTTAATGGCTCGGGTTCATGGGCAAATATTCCGGTAGGTTCTGAATTCAATTCAATAACTTCGCAACCTAATTCTTTGAGTACAAGGGGAGATATTAAACCACCCGCTCCATTGACGCTATCGATAACTACTTTATATTTTTTTGCTTTAATTGCGGAAATATTAAGGTAAGGAATATTTAGAATCTTATTTATGTGTTCCCGGGTAGCCATGTTATCGGATTGGATCGATCCGATTTCCCCCCAACTTGTATATTCCACCGGGTTTTTCAATAGTTTGATAAATTCCGCTGCTTTCTCCGGGAATAGGAACATACCTTCCTGTCCTATGAATTTCATGGCATTCCAGGGTGCCGGATTATGAGAAGCTGTGATAGAAATTCCTCCTATTGCATCGGATTCCTCGACTTTTAGTAAGACCGTAGGTGTTGATACTATCCCCAGATCAATAACATCGCACCCGACCGATATCAATCCGGAACTGACCGCATTGAACATTGCTTGCCCTGTTGTTCTGGAATCTCTGCCTACGATTATCTTACCTGAACCCGAAAAATTGCCAAAATGAGCTGCGATCCTGATCACATCTTCCGGTAATAGAGTTTCTCCAAAAATACCCCTGATACCTGAAATTCCTATCATTAATTTTGAATTCATTACTAACCTCGATCGATTTTATCCAGATCAATCACCAAAAACTTACCAGTCACATTATATTTATTGGATCTCACAAAATCCAGTTCCTCGATTATGCTGACATAATCATCCATCTGTTTTTGCTTGTATTCATAACCTGTTTTATAGTCAATAATTAATATCGATTTCCGAGCATGATCGACCAGTAACCTGTCGATCCTGAACTCCTTTCCTGTATCATCAAATACTGTGAATTCATTATATACCTGTTCCCAATTATTCATGGAAAAATATTCTGTGTTATTACCAATAAAGGTGTTTACCTTCCTGCTCAGCTCCATAATTTTTTCTGTCGATAATAGAGTGCCGAATTTCTGAATGGTTTTTTTCAAAGCCGACTCAAATTCCGGTTTTGAAGAATACTTTATACAGGAAAGATAATAGTGAACAATAGTACCTATGAGAATCTTTTTATCCTCGAGATAGATCTTTGCAAAGTTTCTGGATTCAGGTGTTTTTGAATTCAACATCCAGCTCTGACGTTCAGAGAAATAATCGTTCTGCTTGTTACCAAGATCGATCACATCCTGAGCAGAAGTTACCTTTTTTACTTCATGAAAGCTGTCGATCTTAGAACTATATGAACCATTATCTTCTTGTATTATATTCTTTTCAGCGATCTGATAGAGATTTCTAAAGATGATGTCGGACAATGAAAATTCTTCTTTCGAATTTATTTCCTGGAATAATTCCGGAAAATCTTTCTTATTTTTTATGTAAGAGATAACAAATAAATTCTTTTTGGATCGGGTCAGGGTTACATAAAAAGTGTTTAGACTTTCAACAAGATCTCTTCTTTTTTTGTGGATTTGAAGTTCGGTTTTTAAACCACCTTTGATCAATTCGGAATAATTATAGGTAAGAAAATAATCTGTAACCTTCTGATAGTATTCATCAAAGGAGTGTAAAAGGTGCAACTTACTTATATCCCGTTGGAATCGCGCCTGTAGATTTAGAAAAGTGAAAACAGTATCGAATTCAAGCCCTTTCACTTTATGGATTGTCAGTAATTTCAGTGAATCTGATTCGACAAGGCTCAACTGTGAATACTCTTCTTTATTTTCAGCAGCTCGACAGAACTTGAGGAAACCAGGTAGATCCAGAGTATATTCTGCATAATGTTTTTCAAATTCTTTGATGAACTGCAGAAAACGGTTGATATTCTTCAGTTCAATTTCTTCGGGAAAGGTCTCAGGAAAATTGAAATCTGCGATGATTTTCTTCACCAGATTCAGTAGTTTTGCTTTCCGGGAGTATTTTTTCAGGACAATTAATCTTGATATTATGGGATCCTGATCGAATTTTCTAAGATGTTGCCACCAGCTTCGCCCCTTATCGTAATCCTTTAACAGATCCTTAATAAATCGGGGAGAAATCAAAATAGCGTCAGATCGTAAGAATTTAAGCATATCCCAGATATCATCACCTGCGAGAAACTCCAACAGAAACAATATCGGTCTTACAGCTCGGTGATGCAGAAGAGAAGCTGATGATTCTAGGATATAATCAATACTATATTCATCTAGAATTGCAGCTATTTCATTCAATTCCGAATTTTTTCTAGCCAGGATCACGGTTTTTGCAGGATCTATCTGATTATTTTCAAGCAAAGGTAATAACTTTGTCTTGATGGATTTCCGATAAACATCCTGTCTGGTTAATAAATTGCCAGACCCATCATGTAGATACAGATTTTGAAAGATCATTTCCACAAAACCAGGATCTTCCTCAGAGTTACCCTCGACATCATGATAATCCCAGTAAACGGGTTCAGAAAGTCTGGCTGAATCTATAGCAATATTAGAGAATAGTTTATTGATGAAAGCTGTCATTACCGGACCGCATCGATAGGTTTTATCCAGTTCTTCTGGACCTGATGGGTTCTTTACAAAAAAATATGCTTTTAGTAATAATTCTCTTTCACCGCCACGCCATCCGTAAATGGATTGTTTCTCATCACCGACAATGATCATCCCACCGTATGGTTTACTGCCTTCTCCACTGATCACTTCGGAGATCAGAGGATAGAGGATGTTCCACTGCATTATACTTGTATCCTGGAATTCATCTATTAAAATAAATCGGATATTATATGACAGGAATTCATAAAACAGGTTCATAACACCCTGAGAATCGATCATTGAAAGTTCAGGATCATAGAGATAACGGTAAGTATAATAAGTGATGTCGTCATAGGTGAACAAACCCCTGGTGAATTTTAGATCATCATATATACTGTAAATTGAGTTTGCCAGTTGTAGAATATCCTCCTGTTCCTGAATGGCGTATTTGTAATAAAGATATAGTATCAACTTTTTCCGGGAGAGTTCGTAAGCTGCAATTATTCTTTCCTTGCTTTCTCTGTTCTTTTCTCCCCGAAAGAGAATATTTCCCTTCCAGAAATGGGAATCCTTCAGAATTGTTTGATAGTGTTTCTTCAGAAGATCCTCATCCGAGATTATTCTCTGGAAATTAAGGATAAATTCCTCAAGTGACATATTTTCCAAGTTCATATTGCTGTTAAGAATGTAAAAGTAATCTTTTTGGATAAATTTTTGCCAGGGAATAGTGTCGTATCCCTTTGTTTCGATATATAAGGAAAAATATTCTCCGAAAATTTTCAGTACTTCTCCGAATTGTCGGGAAAAATCTAATAACAATTTCTTCGGATCAAGGTTTTCATCTGCAGATTTTATAGAACCTTCTGAATGTAAAAAATGCAGGATCCAGCGCTTTTTTATAAGATCATATATGAATATTTCCAGATTTTTTAAATTTCGATCCCTGGATTCCTGGAAGATTTTTTTGATGTTTGAAAGCAATTCTGAATTCATTATTCTACTCAGGATTTCCGGGAGCAATTGGTCATTGATATTAGGATCGATTGCAATCTTGCTGATCCCGAGGTAAGGTGCAATCAGGGATTTAAATATTCCATAAATGAAAGCATCGATCGTATCGATCCTGATCCTGTATTTGTTGGTGATCATATCACGATATACAGAATCCAGGTATTCCATGGATCCTTTATCGATCCTACACTCCGGATTGATTATCTTAATTGCATTTAATATTTCATTGCCCTGGGTAGTATTATTCCTGATCTGGTTTAAATGATCCAGAATTCTGGATTTTATTTCCGCAGTTGCCTTTTTAGTAAAAGTTATAACTAGAATTTCTTCAAAATTGATTTCTGGTCGGTGTTGCAGCAATATACCGATATATTCCAGGGATAATCTGTAGGTTTTTCCAGTTCCTGCACTAGCACGGATTATCTTTCTAATCTGATTCATTGTCTCTAATATATCTGGATTTATATAGATCCTTTCTGGTTACTTCCACTATATCAAAAGGATCGGATTTCAAGGAGATAAAAAATCCCTGCTTATAAATTTCAACCAGAGTATCACTGATCTCCTGTTTCAGTCCACGGATGGCTTTCTCTCTATCCTCAATGTATGGGTAAAGATCTCTACTATCTATGAAATATAAAAATGAATCAAGATTATCGACAGCTTCTGGTTTCTGGATCAGATAATAGATAAGCTCATAAATTATAAGCTGTTGAGAGTAAATTCTTTTTTTTCTATCATTCATTTTCCCTGTTTTGTAATCAATTATAAACTGCCTGTTGTGATTACTGTCAAACCGAAGGTCAGCTCTGCCCTTGAGATGGATTTTTAGTTGCAGGGGGTCATCGATATCGAAAAATTCCATTGTCCTGGTTTTAAAATCTCTCTCCGGTTTTATATTTATTATAATTTCTCTATCTGCCATTACCTTTATTAATTCATTGAAGAATGATTTTATACCAGAGATCAGTTGGGGTTTATATA
>JAUVIJ010000104.1 GCA_030592835.1 Candidatus Cloacimonadota bacterium
ACATCACTATAATCCATATCTGTTGGACCTGTACCTGCATGATAGCAACCATCTGTGGGTGATGAATCAAATATTGGATGACCAGGACCACCTTCCTCCCCGACATTTGCAGTAAGATTGGATAAAAATGTTTCGTCAACAGTCGATCCCCAGCAATCAGTTCCTGGATATGGACTATCATCAAGAAGTACTGGATTACCCGGAGTATCTACTAAATCAAAATCTCCACCCAGGTCCAAAGTTACAACTGACGAATTTACATCATCATCATTGTCAGCAGCGATATGTCCATTTGATACAACCCAGTCACATTCCACTCTAACAGAATTCAGGGTCCACCCTAAATTGTAAAAGTTGAATGTTATAACTTGTGTCCCTGTTTGATTAAGAATAGTGTAGGTTTGAACAGTAGTAGTTGCTGATAACATACTAACTAAACTGAAAAGAACAAAAACAAATAACACTTTTTTCATAATTTCTCCTTTTCTATTTCTAATTGTTTTAACATTTTAACACACTATTATGATTTAAAAAAAACCATACCCCTTACTTAGAAAAAAAAGCTCAATGCCAACATTTTAATAATTTTATTTATTGTCAAACCATTTTTATACTGATTATACTTTTTGTATATTTCTGAATTATTTAAAATCCACTATAGCTTTACTATGAAAGTGATTCCGACTTGATAACGTTTAAATTTTTTATCCCTTTCTACTGTATCAAAATGTGAATCCGTATTTCGATCTTCAAAAAGATAATCCAATCTGACTTTTTTTCCTGATATAAAAGGTATATCTGTATAGAATTCATACATGTTTACCAGATCCTGTCTGTTGCAATGATAAGTATCGAAAATATTATCTGCCTGGAAGTAATATTCCTTATGGCTGAAACCTGCACCGACAATAATATGGTCATCCAGTAATTCCCAGATATCATAACTCAGGTTGAACTTATATAAATCTGCTTCGTAGGATGCATCTTTAGTCACATCTATCTTTTCAGGTTCGGAAAAGGCATCTTCCCCATCGGCATTTGAAACTTTAAAAGCATATTCGAGATCAAGATGAAATCCTCGATAGGGATAAATTCTGAATGATACTGAATTAGTAAAATTATCAGCATCATATTCTGTAAAATATTCATTATAATACAGTTGGGAAAAATCGAATCCGTAGGTCAATTTCAGGAATTCAATTATCCGCCAGTTTAACTTGAAGCTGTATTGATTCTTGGCATAAGTGAAATCCTGGTATATATCAAACTATTCCAGAACACTATAATAACGGTTGGAATATATTTCGGGATAGTAATAATAATTGATAGAGAAGTTTATTTTTTTACTCAGATACTGCGTCGTACCTATATTAAGATAATAATAGGCCAGATCTTCATTATTCCAGTACTTATTATATTTTAAGGAAAGTTTATTAATCTGGGTATGATTGAAGAAAAACCTGTGTTTGAGGGTGAAATTCAATCTGATGTTAGTAATAAAATCATCGCTGGACTCGATTGTATATTTTTCGGGATTTTTATCCTGCTTGAAATTCTTCAAGTCATTATCGGATAATTTTAAAACATTACTGTTATAGGAATTAGTAATATCGATCTTAAAATTTGAGACAATTTCAGCAAACAGGTTTAGAGAAAGGAGTAAGCTAATAAGAATTATTGGGATTAACTTCATTATAATGATATCTCCACTGCCGATTTACTAATAAAGAGACGGAAAATAAGATCTCTGTTAATGTCAGGATCTACAATTCTGATCCGATGCAGTCCGTCCGGTATTTTCACGATATTAATATCACCAGTCGAAGGAACGATAAATACGTCATCCGGTAAAATCGCTTTACTGGATTTATGTGCTTTTTCCCGGTATTCTGCGAATTTGAGATCATCCAGGAACAATTGAAATCTATAATTATAACTGGGTGTAACAATATTATCGAACAGCAATCTGCTGATGATTTTCAAATAGATAGGACCTTCCAGGGTGAACTCAATATCCCTGGGATTGGAAGAGAAATAGGTATAGATCTTCTCATCTATTTCCAGATTGATACGGTTGTTATATACAGCAGGTGAATATCTTATATAATCTATTGGTTGAAGATTCTTTATGGTATTGTTACCGACTACTTTGATCAGCAGATCATAATCAGAAATATTGGTGATCTCAACGGTAGATATGTTGTCACTGATCTTTTTCAGGCAACTATTGTATGCAGAGACTTTCTCTCCCGAAATACTTTTGGTAATTTTACTGGGCTTCGCAATTCGATTTATGATCTGTTCATTACCATTGATGGCTATTTTATAAGAATAATCCTGCTGCTTATCCAAGATCAGTCTGGAGAATATTTTTAAAGAATCTACGAATATAGTGGATAATTTGATACTCGTATTCGGTGGTATCAGTTTATAGTTTAAGACCTTGTTATTACTTTTGTTATACAATTTATATGATTCTGATTGAGTCTCAAAGATGATCTCACCGGCAAGAAGCAGACCCGATAAGACAATGAACACCAGTATTGATAGCAACTTTCTATTTAACATTAATCTTTGAACACCTCTTCCTTAATTTTTATCTGATGATGATCGAAAAGAATTACTATAATCAGCAGGATGATCATGATTATCAGGGAAATAACAGCGAAGGTTGTGTTATATCTCTCATCGAGATACATTTTACCTGTACCCGGCTCCGGTAACGGATCCGGTGCAATTGGCAGTCCATACATCTCCGCAATCTCATCAATATCTAAAAGATGAATTACAGGTATTCCTTCATCAGCGAATAAAAACATAGTACCTTTCATGGGAATATTTTTGATATTCAAAATTTTATGTAACCCCGGGCTGACTAATCTTCCATTTATACTGTTGCCAAGACTCGACAGACCACCCCCGATATTTACATAGAGTTTTATGTCATTATCTCCCTTCTGATTAAAGATTCCAAATTTCTTCTTAATACTTTCCTCTATACTGTCCTCTTTTATCAACAGTATATTATTTCTTTCAATAGCTTCGATAATGAGATCTCTACCTATCTTATTCAAACCTCTTCCTAGATCTCTTCCTCCTCCAATCGAAGCTGCGACAGTCTTATAAGAAAATACCCTTTTCTCAATTAACAGAGATTCCATATCGAGCCAGGTAAACTCTGGGTCTGTGGCACCAAACATAGACGCTCCCACAGAGCAGATAATAACCAGTTTCAGATCGAGAATTTGAGCTGCACTTAGAACTGCAAGATTGATCCCGGGAAATGATCCGGTACAATTCAGAGCTACAGTATCACCAGCTTTTAATCTGGCGCTTTTAAACATCTCGACAACCACTGCTGCCAGATTTGGATTCAAGCTGGTTAATTTTGCTGTCAGACTACCCCTGTCTGTTGTTATCAGGGTTTGCTTTTCACCGATCAGGGTTGTTTTCTCTGGATCATTGACTTCATCGATATAGATTCCCTGTTGAAGCCGAAAATCCCTTATAGTTGTTTCAGCCAGCTTCATCAATTCTGCTGCCGCCAGTTTTTCTTCAAAGTACTTCTCTTTAACATAAATTCTGCTGGAGTTTACCCAGTAAAATAATAAAATAGCGATTACAAATAAAACCAGCATACTTAAATTTGATTTACTACTTGGTATAAACATATTCCTACACCTCAGACAAAAAGTTTGCCGTTAAATATAATGATCAGCAGGAATCTGACGACAACTGCAGCAAAGAACATCACAGTAAAAGTCTTTATTATTCCCTGTCTTTCCATCGAATTAGCAATAAGACCAGGTATTATAAAACCGATAACCTGAACAACATAATCAGAAGGTAAAAAAGCAAACAGGGCATAAGTTCTGACAAACCAGCCAATAATAAATCCCAGTAGTACCGAAATAACCATTCTTCTTCTGCCATAAATAAACATAAACTTACTCAGAATTTTCACTATCAAGAAAACAACAAAACTAATTGCCAGGGTTATAATCACTGTCCAGGGTTGATGCAGGAACATTGCTATATATCCTGCGACAACGATTCCTCCTGCTGCGGCACCCAATCCTTCCAGAAAAATCAAACTGACAATAACTCCCAAGCCGATTCCCACTTCAAACATTTTATCAATTCCTCTCTTTGAAATAGTTCATTATAATTTTCCCGTTACCACCGATATTACCTATACCGAATAACAGGATTTCTTTAGATTTTAGCTTTTCGATCTGCTCAATTATCATTTCTCCTGTGATCCATCCCAAAGGGTGGATTTTAGATAATGGTAAACCCTTCTTTAAAGCGTGTTTTTTTACAGTTTGCGGTTGGTCTCCGATCAGATATAGTTCATTAAACTCAATCTGTGGCATCATCTGAAGCAGTTGTTTGGATCGAAACATTCTATCTGCCCTTGTATTCAAAACAATCGCCACACAATCCAGGTGAAGATGGATCTGACGAACGTAATCGATCAGAAATTTTGTGGATTCGGGATCATTTGCAGCAAAGGAATGAACAAAGAATATTTTTTTATCCTTATGAATGTAAGTGAATATTTCCGCTGCTCCGATATCAGGTTTTGCCTTATACATCTTTTCCAGAGCTTTTTCCCGGTCGATCTTGCAATACTCACACACATCCAAGGCTAAAGCAACATTTTCTCTGTGTTCAATATGGTTAAAATTTCCGAGTTTTTCCAAAGGTACCCTGGTTTCATCTGCATACAAAACTTTTGAATTCAGTTTTGCTGCCTGTTTTTTAATTATAGGCAACATCTTTTTCTCCGAAGTGAAAGTAATGCCATCGATCGGGATCGTATTGCATAATGAAAGAGTAACATTCTTCAATCCGGGGCCCATAACATCCAGATGATCGAGGCGGGAATTGGTCAGAACACTGATATCAGCTTTAACCATTGCATGTTCCGAGACCCACTGATATTCTGGAGTAACAGCCATACATTCCAGAACCAGATATTCTACTCCCCTGTTCGCAGCATATCTAATGATCTTGATCTGTTCTTTGATATTAGCTCCATAGGGTCGTTGAATCGGAACTTCATTCCCATCCTCAAAAATAAAGACAGGAGCAGAACCGGTTGTTTTTGCCAGTACATTTTTGTAGTTTGCCCTGAGTCCAGCCGCAATCAGACGGGTAACACTGGATTTTCCTCTGGTTCCGTTAACATGGATTATAACGGGGATCCGTTTACGAAAACGTTGGTGTCTTCTGTATTCAAAGACTCCATAGAGTATGAATAATACCAGACCTAAAATCAGACTATACATAATCCAAACAACCGCTTTTTTATTTTATGAGTACACATTTTTTAACTGAATTCTTTTCATTAACTCGCAGTTTATAAAAATAAACTCCACTTCTAACTTCCTGCTCTTTCTCATCCTTGCCATTCCAGATAAAGTTATAATTACCCTGGGAAAGTACACTTTTTGTTAACAAAGTTTTTACAAGCTGTCCTTTAATGTTGTAGATCAATAATTCAACATTCGATTCAGAACCGATATCAAAACTGATCATAGTTTCGGGATTAAAGGGGTTGGGATAATTATCATGAAGCAGGAATCCTGCACCGGGAAGTTGATCATTCCAGGCTGAAACGAAACTATCAGGAGCATCTGTTGTAAATTTGATAGCCAACTCGTCTTGAAGTTCAGTTGCGCTGGCAGGATACAATCCGGCGTAGGTATAGAGAACTCCATCGGATTGATCTGGATTTTCTATACCGACAGTTGCATAATTACCGTCAGCATCCGGATTGTTGATAGTATGATAATTTACCTGGATCTCACCGTTTCCATCAACTGTGATATAGATATCAGGATCGTAAAGAATAATCTGCAGTTTTTCAACAGACATGTTATCTTGTCTATTGACGCATTCATTCCATTCTACTATGAAAATATCCTCGGATTCATCATAATAATAGCAGATCCTCATTGGATAGTGATCGTCACCACTAATCAAAACCCCGATCAGGTCATCCCAGTATCCAGCAACCATGGCGTATGGTCCCAAAGCCGAAGGAATATTCCAATTCCTAAAATTAGTGTACCATGTGGTTTCAAAAGAGATCCAGCCATTACTGCAGATTGTCAAACTATCATAAACATTGCCGTAATAAACAAATTCAAAGGGTAAAGCTACCGATTCAGAAACATCGTCTCCCATCTCGATCACTGTACCCGATCCCCCTTCCTGGGGATCGATCTCAAGCCAGTTATACACAGGTGCTTCATCGTAATCTGTATCAAAACTGTCATAAGCAAAATATCCGTAATTATCATGACCTGTAGGTGCAGTATTATCAACTTCACCGATAATAATAGTGAAACTGTTTGATGTTATATGTCCTTCACTGTCTGTTATATCAAGCAGAAAGGTTACGTTTCTTCCAATAAAACAATCACTTGCTGCTAAAGCATTAAAACTGCCTGTTGAATTTCCGCCCGGTGCGATCGAACCAAAATTCATTACTGAAGATGTTACAGTTACGGCATCGGATAGAGAACTTACAGTTGCTGATACGTTCTCAGAGATGACAGTTCCGATATTCTCCAGAGTTACTTCTATCCCCGATTCTTCCCCCGGATCAAGAAAACCATTACCATCATTAACAAGAACATCTACAACCTCGAACATTATACTGCTGGCGGTCAGATAGAATTTTGCCAGGTCACCAGTCGAGATCAGGAGCTCAAATTCAAATATTTCGTTGTCGGGGCAATCGGATAAGATCTCAATTTGATATGTTCCTGTGACTGATTCCCCGGGATTGATATCACCAAAATCGTAATTCACTGTTAGGATATCTACAAACAGGTTATTGGATGATAGTTCACCAGTTACAAGGTTGACTGTATCCAAACCGTAATTTTTTAAAGTCAGATTCAGTTCTACAGTTTCACCGGCGATTATATCATTGGAAGTGGAAAATGTTTCCAG
>JAUVIJ010000240.1 GCA_030592835.1 Candidatus Cloacimonadota bacterium
CTTTCTATTTTAGCCAGCTCGTTCATGAGATTAATTTTTGTATGTTGTCTTCCCGCTGTATCGATCAAAACAACATCATACTGTTTATTCACGGCTTTGCTGATACCGTCGAAAACAACCGCTGAAGGATCTGCTCCCTCCTGTTGCCGATGGATATCAGCATCTGCTCTTTCTGCCCAGATAGCCAACTGTTCCGGAGCAGCAGCCCGAAAAGTATCAGCAGCGATCATTAATACTTTTTTTCCTGCTTCTCTGAATTTATAGGCAACTTTTCCGATCGAGGTGGTTTTACCGACACCATTAACTCCGGTAAACAGAATCACATGGGGGATTATATTTATCTGGAAAATATTATTATTTTCCCTTGAATAATCAGCTTCCATCAACTTTCTAATATCATCTTCCAAGAAATCCCTGATCTTCTGCGATTCCGTAATTTTTTCTGCCTTAACTATTTCTCTCAGGGAATTGAGGATATCAGTTGTAGTCTCTACCCCTATATCCGCAGTCAGAAGTATTTCTTCCAGATCATCCAGAAGTTCGTTGTTGATATTAGGTTTGAATTTTAACAGATTCGTTATCCTGTTCAAAAAACCGGTTCTGGTTTTTTCCAGAGTAGCTCTCAGATCTGATGAACCCTGATCTGAATCCTTTTTCTTTCCGAGATCTGTTTTTTTCTTTTTATTAACAATTATAAAAACAACTATGATCAAAACAACTAATATAAAGATTATTCCTGAAATCAGGTATAAATTTTCGTGCACAGAACTATCCTTTAAAAAAAAAAGGCAGACCGGAGTCTGCCATTATATATTTACTGATCAGCCCGAGGCTGCAACTGTTTGTTTTTCCTTATTGAAAAATGCTGCCAGTCTAGATTTTCGTCTGGAAGCAGTTCTTTTATGAATCACACCTTTTTTTGCTGCTCTGTCAAGCTCGGAATACACTTCTGATAATAATTTCTCTTTCTCGTCCAGGGGCATATCACTATGAATTTTCTTCTGTATCGTATTTATCGTTCTCTTGACATAATGATTCCTGGCCGATCTCTTTTTTTCCTGTCTTAATCTCTTTTCACAGGATATATGATTAGGCATTGATCCTCCATAACTATAATTTTCTGTGTCAAAGAAAGTTAAGTCTATTATCTGTCAAATAAAAATTCAATTATATTCTATTGCATCTGATCATACTTATACTTAAAACTTTTAATACCATTGAATAAAGATAGGGCAAGTTTTTCCTGGTAGGAATTTTTGATCAGTTTTTTTTCTTCTTCTTTATTGGAAATGAATCCCAACTCGACCAGAACTGCCGGCATATACGCACCACGCAGTACATAAAAATTTGCCTGTTTTACTCCGCGATTATAGCTTTTAGTGGTTTCAACCAGATTATCCTGCAGAATACTGCTCAATTCGAAACTCTCAATAAGCTGTTCATTCTGAGCCATATCCATCAGGATCAACGCCAGATCATCATATTTCTGTACAGCTTCATCCCCGCCTTCAAAGTCAAAAATAACGGAATTTTCCAGGGCTTCTACTGCCCTGTCTTCATCTGTTTTAGCCGTTGAAAGATAGAAAACCTCGATTCCGTTTATCTTCGAAGATCTATGAGCATTACAATGAATCGATACAAAAAGATCGGCATTTACCCGGTTGGCTAATTGTGTTCTGTTTTGCAGCGAGACAAATTCATCACGATCTCTGGTAAGTACAACTTTCAAACCCAATTCTTTTTCAAGAAGCTTCTTTAATTTTTTTGAGATACTCAATGTAATATCTTTTTCATAGTTCTTTCTTGAATAACCCACTGCTCCGGGATCCCGTCCCCCATGACCGGGATCGATCACTACTGTTCGCAAAGAAAAATCAACTGGAGTTTTTGCTAAGATGGATCCATTCTCAATTTGTATTTCATCGTGATATAATAATGGTAATATTTCCCTGATGAAATTAAGAGGTAATAAATTCCTTCCTTCTCTGCTGATAACCGGATTGGAAAAATTGTAAACCTGGTTTTGAAAAAGCAGATAAGACGAATCCATGAGGATGATCAATTGTTGATCGTACATATTGATGTTGATCCTCTGATCGAGAAGATCCTCTTTGATTACAGCTTTAAATGCCTTGTTCAATTCATAAATATTGAAATATTCCAACCCTGATATTTTCTCGGTGTTAATAAATTCAGGATCTAAGGAAGAATTATATTTTACTATTAAGGAAGCAGATAAATTTAAGGATATTAACAGAAAAAGACATAGATAGACGCCTGTTTTCAAATCTCCTCCTAACAATTATAAGGCATAACTTTTTGGAAATACAAATAAATCTTTTTTTCTCTATCGTTCAATAATTTTTTTTCGACAGACATTACCAGGTAAAGCCGATAACTAAGTAGCGAAGCAATTAGGAACAATACAACTGCAGTAGTAAAAAAGTATTCCTTTCTATCTGGTTCAGCTTCATTATCCATTCCTCGAAAATCAATAATTAGATGCATAAGTTTAGGGGAAAAGAAATTTGTCTATATTATTCTTTCAGGTTCAAGACATTTTCAGAAAAATTACTTGCTTGAAAATATTGTCTCTAATATGTGGTTCAAAATACTTCAATTAAATCTTATTTTGGGGGAGTTAATATGGGTTTAAAGACTTTTCCTGGGGGTGTACATCCTCCGGATGCCAAAAAATATTCCAAA
>JAUVIJ010000184.1 GCA_030592835.1 Candidatus Cloacimonadota bacterium
AGAAAGAGTATTCCAATCATCAATTTTACCGTTAAAAAAATTGATCCTATCCTCAATAGCAGGGAAATCTTCTCTTGTAACACCAAGATGATCAAGAATTTCCTGATATACAGAATCATACTGTCCGTTCACATCAGCAAGCTCTTTATTTAATTCAACTATCTTCAGGGAATATTTTTCCTGATCAACTAAAGCATCAGCTTTTCTTTGTTGATTATTTGCTAATTCATTTTCCAGTGTTTCCCAGTAATGCAATCTTTCCTGCTTGTTCAGTTTTTTGTATTCATCTTCGCTTAGATAGACAACTTTGGCTAACAAAACGGGTAAAACAAGAACTAATACAAATGCTAGTATTATAAGTTTTTTCATCCTTTACCCCCTATTCGCCCATCAATTCTTTTTTGTATTCTTCCAGGCTTTCAACTACAGCTTTCTTAGCATTAAGCTCAGCTTCCAGTTCATTTGCTTCCATTTCCAGTTTGGTTGCTTCTTGCTCAGCTTCTAAAGCTTCCTTGTCCGATTGCTCCAGATGATCTTTTGCAACAGGTGGTGGCGGTGGGGCACAGGCCGTGAGAAAGATTGAAAACAAAATCACTCCTAAAACAATCAATCTTACAATGTTTTTCATAGGATCTCCTTTATCTAACAATTATTATAATGCAATGACTTAATATCAATTGCAGAAAATATTTGTCAAGTATTTAAGACTGCCGATGGAATACAGTAACCTTTTCTAGGTTTTGTTTTTTTATCCGTAAAATACTACACTTAATAATCAGTATCAATTAAATAGAATGAAAGTTGGATTTTATCTCATTAGAATTCTTCATTATCTGGCTGGGGAACCTTGCCCAGGATGTAGTCTAAATATGATTTTGCGGCTACAGTACTTTGTTCCATCTTAGCTTTAATAAGGTCTCCGATTGAAATGATACCGCATAGTTTTGTATTATCAAAGATCGGAAGATGTTTTATCCTGTGTTCTGTCATTATTGCTATTGCATATTGGATATCATCATCTTTGGAAGCAATGATAAGATCTTGACTTTTGGTCATCAATTCCTTGACGTCGATTTCAGAAAGGTAAATTACTCCTTGATAACATTTTATAACGTCTTTCTCAGTTATTATCCCGACAATTTCCCCTTGATCATTTTTAACAATACAGGATCCGATTTTCTTTTTCTTGAACAATTCGATAGCAGTACAGATATCATCATTTTCGTTTACGGTGATAACATCAGTCCCTTTATGTTTTAAAATATCATTAATCTTCATTATTTTCTCCTTTTTGTTGTAGAAAACGATCAATACCTGCTGCTCTATGTCCATCGGCAATTGCACTAATAGCATCAGCGGTTGAGTTTACTGTATCACCACAGGCAAATATTTTATTCACTGATGTTTGCCCAAACTCATTGATCAAAACTTTATTCTTTCTGAATTTTAACTTTTTATCATAATTTTCCGAAAGAAAGGAATAATCAGGTCCCTGACCGATAGCAGAAATAATTGTATCTGTCTCAATTGTGTGAATATCACCTTCGATAATAACGGGTACGGGACGTCCTGATTTCCGATGTTCCATTTTGGCTTTATTCCAGATTAACTTGAGTCTATATTTATTACCTTTTTCAATTTTCAGAGGAATTGCTTGGGTAATAAATTCAATATTTTCTTCGTGTGATTCTAGAATTTCTTCTTTATCAACAGGCATGTCTTCTTCCCTTCTTCTATAAAGAATTGTTACTTCAGCACCTAATCTACGAGAAGTACGTGCAGAATCCATTGCTACATTCCCACCTCCAATAACGACAACTTTCTTTCCAATATCAGGGATTATTTCATTTGTTACATCTTTCAGTATCTGTAAACCAGGAATTACATCAGGAAGATCTTCACCAATAATCTCCATTTTATAAGGGTAATCCAAGCCGGTTGAAAATAATACAGCATCAAAATCCTTGCAAATACTATCGAAAAGAAGATCTTTTCCAACTTTTGTATTATAGTTAATTATCATATTATGAGACAAAATATAATTAATATCTTTGTCAAGCTGTTCATAGGGCATACGATATTCAGGGACTCCGTAACGGATCATACTCCCGGCTTTTTCTTCGTAAATAGTTATTCCATAACCAGCTATTGCCAGATAGTAAGCTGCACTTAAGCCTCCCTGACCTGCTCCAATAATAGCGACTTTTTTGTCTTTAGTAGAAATATCTTCTTCTAATATCTTCCTTAAATCCGAATCCGGTATCTGGTCAATAATATACCTTTTAACCAGCGAATTGCAACAGGTTCTCCAATTTTACCGATTGCACAAACTTCTTCACAACGATGAGTACAAAGTCTTCCACAGGTTGCGGATAATGGATTAGTTTCATAAAGAATTCTAAGTGCTTCTTCCAAATCATTTTCGCGAATTGCCCTGATATAATTAGGGATATCCATATGCGCAGGACAGGTGGCAACGCAAATACCACATTCCACACATCTCTGTGCTTCTTTTAAAGCCTGTTCACGTGAATAGCCCTTCACCATTTCTACAAAAGATTTTACTCTATTTTCCGAACTCAAAACCTCCATCGAGATCCTGTTTAATTCAAGTAGATTATAATTCTCTGATTTCTTGTACACATCAACGTCATTATCCCAAGGTTTTACATCATTTCCGGGAATAAATCGGAAAACTTCCGGTTTTGTGTCTTTCTAAAGATATTCATTAGACATCGTTAATGACCCTGTAGTGCAGATATCTACGCATAATGCACACCAGCAATATCTCCCATAATCGATCTTGGGTCGTAATCCACTATCTTTCAGGGTGGTTTCGATATTATCGACAGGAACCATGTCTATAGCTGCATTCTGGCAGATCCGGCAGTTCTGGCATTAGGACCGACTATACCATATGTATCAACCATTTCTTTGTCTATTACTCCCAGTCCTTTGGCACGCATTATCTGGGTAAAACATTCACTTTACTCCTATAAACTTAATTATTCAATAAGATCAGCAACGATTTTCCTGTCATCTTCGGCTGCGGTCTGCATTATATCGGCAATAACACCACCAAACATTTTGCTCATCAATCCAATATTCATCCTGGAAATGAAGACACTTCCCTGTTCATCCTCATAAATAGCTAATCTACAGGGCATGATCGCTGCTATTTTCTTGTTTGCATCATCGAGTAGAATGTTGTAAGAATACTCGGGTTGACAGAAGGAGATAATTTTTATTCTCAGATAAGTTTCATCCAGACCTTCGGCGAAAAGACATTCTCCAATGTCGTAAATGTGTAGTACTTCCCAGTTATTGGCATAGATCGATTCTTCGAGACGGGAAACAGTCTCTTCAAAATTAAATTTACTTTTTCGAACTATCAGCATTTTTTTAGGCATCATATTCCAGACAATAATACCCATGGCTATTAAACCCAAGATTATACCGATGATAATACCAATTATTATCTTTTTCATTTCTACTCCTTTTACCTCAATGAATTTTAGTCATAAAATGACCATCGGTCATGTTTGTCGAATATTTAATTTCTATTGTAAAATAATTAATATTATAAAGCAATATTAGAGATATTTCTTTAATTTATTGGTCAAATCTTTGCTAAGTACCAGTTGAAATTTATTATATATAATGGGATATAACTTCTGCAGACGATATATTTTATTATAAGGCCAGCTCACAAGTTCGATTTCCGATGAAGCCTTGACATCAGCCGACGGTTTCAAACCTGTTAGAAAGCTCATTTCCGCAACGAAACATCCTACTCCCAGTTCTGCTACCGGAATTTCCTTTTTTTCAACTCTTGCTTGTCCTTTTGTTATCATTAGAATAGCATTCAGGTTCTGTTCGTCACGACAGAGATATCCATTTTGTTTGATTAATGCTCTATCCACCAGACTCCAGAGAACCTGGAATTCTTTCTTGGTCATATCGAAAAAAACTTTATCGTAGAAATTAGCAGCTTCTCGATCCAGTTTTATATCTCGTCTTTCATAGAGGATTCGAATAACCTGAAAAATATTTATGACTGTGAACAGAGATATCCAG
>JAUVIJ010000134.1 GCA_030592835.1 Candidatus Cloacimonadota bacterium
AGATCACTAGAAAAATTCTGGAAAGATTGTTAGCTTTAATTTCAAAATATATCCCTAAGGATAACATGATCAGAAAGATAGTGGGAGAACCGACTGTATCAAGAAAATTCGTCAGGATCAATGGAATTTGTGCATTACTGAAATTCAGGATAAATCCTATCAACATTCCCCATAATGGCGGCAGTAACAGGAATTTCTTCAGTTTTATCCCACTATCACTATTACTGCCATATCTAACAGCAATGTAATAAATGAAAGTCAGGATCAGGAAACTATTACCAAAATCAAAGATAGTATATATTGCAAGACCCTTATACCCAAAACCTGCAATCAGAAAGGGTAGACAGAAGCCTGTATTCATGATCATGGAGCCGATCAGAAATGTGCCTGTCTGGATCCTGTTCATAGTAAGCCTGGAGGAAATAGCTCGAGAGATGAAGTAAGTGGGAAAAACAACAGCAATCGGCAGAAAAGGCAGGTAGATATATTCAGCATCGATCTCGGTACGTGATATCGCATTTATGATAAGAGCTGGGAGAGTTACGTAAAATACGGTTTTCAGAAAGAGATCAGCCGTATTTTTATCGAAAAGTTTAAGTCTTCTGAGTAAATGTCCAAGAATGAAAATCAGTATAATGGGAAGAATCTTTCCGGGGAAATTATCCATTTCAATTTTACTATCCCAGTATACCCAGTAAGACACCTGCTGCAATGGCCGAACCGATCACTCCGGCGACATTTGGTGCCATGGCATGCATCAGGAGAAAATTATTTTTATCGTATTTTTGTCCTACAATATGAACGACTCGAGCACTGTCAGGTACAGCCGAGACTCCGGCAGCACCTATCATGGGGTTGATCTTTTCCTTAAGAAACAGGTTCATGGTCTTGGCAAAAATCAAGCCGGATGATGTTGCTATACAGAAAGAGAACGCACCCAGAATGAATATTTTTATTGAGCTTAACTGCAGGAATATGTCCGCCTGAGTACTAGCACCGACAGCCAGTCCCAGTAAGATCGTAACTATATCTATCAGAGATGTTCTTGCTGATTTAGCCAGACGTTCCGTAACTCCGCTTTCTTTGAGAAGATTACCAAAGAAAAGCATTCCTAACAGTGCTGATGCCCCCGGAGCTATCAATATTGTTACAATTGCACCGATCACTGGAAAAAGGATCTTCTCTTTTTTACTGACCAGTCTGGGAGTTTTCATACGGATCTTTCTCTCTCTCTTTGTGGTCAGTATTTTAATAATTGGAGGTTGAATCACTGGGACAAGAGCCATATAGGAATAAGCGGCAATTGCAATCGGTCCTACTAAATGAGGTGCCAGTTTTGAGGAGAGAAAGATCGATGTTGGTCCGTCAGCCCCTCCGATAATACCGATTGCGCCAGCTTCCATGACATTGAAACTCAGAAGGAGAGATCCCATAAAAGTAGCAAAAATTCCAAGTTGAGCTGCAGCTCCGAGAAGGATTAATTTGGGATTTGCTATCAGGGTGGAAAAATCCGTCATTGCACCTATCCCTAAAAATATCAAGGGTGGATAAATACCGCTTTTAACACCAAAATAAATCAGGTTCATTACCGAATTCTCGGTATAAACACCGAACGTTCCCGGGAGATTACCCAGTACTATCCCAAAACCAATGGGTACTAGAAGAAGCGGTTCATACTCTTTTGAGATACCAAGATAGATGAAGGACAATCCGACCAGGATCATGAAAAAATAGTGCCAGCCCATTTGGGCTAATCCTGTTGTAGAAAGAAAATTATAAATCTCGCCCATATTATTTTCCTAACTCTAGCAGAGTGTCTCCTTCCTGCACAATATCGTCTTCCTTGACATTTATCTTTCTTACAATCCCTCCAAAATCACTGGTGATCTCCGATTCCATTTTCATGGCTTCCAGGATCATTACCGGATCACCAATATTGACTCGCTCTTTTTCCTTTACTAATATCCTGGTAATCAGACCAGGTAGAGGGGCTATTACATTTCCTTGTTTGTTCGGATATGATTTTTTTATCGGACTGGAAAGAAAGATATCGGGAGTGAATTTTTCCGCTCGAACAAGTTTGGGCAGAACATCTGAGACTTCATCTTCCAGTTCAACCTTGTATTCGACATCATTTACCTTTACCTTGATCTTATCATCTTTATACTCTAGGATTCTAGCTTTGTATTTATCGCCATTTATCTTGAATCTGTAGGTTCTCATATTATCTCCTATTTCCATGAAAGAAAACCCTGTTCGGCATATCGATATTATTAGTAGCTTTCCAGAAGCTCAGGGAAGCTCTTTTCCAGGTCAATAACAACTTGTTCTGTTCTCTTGTCTCCAGTTCGTGAAGATAAATAGCTGTAATCACAGCTATTATATCATTGGCTCTGGGAGAAGTCGTTTCAGAAATCAATTTTCCCAGGGATGTTGAAACTGTTTTCCTTTTCAGGGAGAATTTCTCGATCCAACTCATCCACTTCAATTGCTTAATAATCAAGCCAACCAGAGCTAAACTGAGAAATACAATGATCATTCCAATAATTACAATTCCCCAATAGTAGTTATATCTGGACTTATTATAATTGGTAACTGCTTTATCGAGTTGGAGTTTTGTGATTCCATATTGGGCGGGAGTTTCTTCATCATCCTTGATTTCCAGTCCAAGTATATTTATTAATTTTTTAATCGGCAGATCTGTAGACTCGGATATTTCCCTAAATGTCATTTCGGGTGATAGTTTTGCTTCATCGGTATTTTCTGATAATACTGATATGGGAAGAAATAGAAGCAAAAGTAGAAAATATCTCATATTAATTTCCTCTATATTATTGAGAATATTTTATTAAAGAGGGATATTGCCATGTTTTCTAGGGGGATTGGTATCTTTTTTTGAGGCCAGCATTTCCAGGGCTCTGATAATTCGAAATCTTGTAGCAGCAGGTTCTATGATATCATCGATATACCCTTTTTCAGCAGCACGATAGGGATTAGCAAACTTTTCTATATACTCCTGTTTCTTTTCCTTGATCATGGATTGGGGATTCTCAGCATTTTTTACTTCTTTTCTGAAAATAATTTTTACAGCGCCCTGAGGACCCATTACAGCGATTTCAGCTGAGGGCCAGCAATAAACAAGATCAGCACGCATATGTCTGCTGTTCATGACACAGTAAGCTCCACCGTATGCTTTACGGAGTATTACCGTGATCTTGGGAACTGTTGCTTCGGCAAAGGCATAAAGAAGTTTAGCTCCATGACGGATGATACCGTTATATTCCTGATTCGTCCCGGGTAAAAATCCGGGGACATCTTCCAGAACCAGCAGAGGGATATTAAAGGCATCACAAAAACGTATAAATCTGGCAGCCTTTACTGAGGCATTGATATCGAGCACACCGGCCAAAACTTTAGGTTGGTTTGCTATTATTCCAACAGATTGTCCGTTCAGGCGACAGAATCCGACCACAATATTTTGAGCGTAATTCCTTGCTACTTCCAGAAATTCTCCACCATCAGTCAGGTTACGGATAACATCCAGATTATCGTAGGGTTTATTAGGATTCTCAGGTATTATATCATTCAGCTCTTCACATTTTCTATCAATAGGATCGGTAGTCACTTTATAAGGGGGATCTTCCAGATTGTTCGAAGGCAGATAACTTACGAGTTTTTTTATTAATAAGATCGTTTCTTCTTCATCCTCAGTTATGAAATGAGCCACACCGCTTTTCGATGCATGGATCATTGCCCCTCCCAGGGCTTCGGCGCTGACATCCTCATTCAGAACCGTTTTTACAACTTTCGGTCCGGTAACGAACATATAACTGGTTTTCCTGTTCATGATCACGAAATCTGTAATAGCTGGAGAATAAACTGCACCACCGGCACAGGGTCCCATAATCGCCGAGATCTGCGGGATAACTCCCGAAGCCTGAACATTCCTCAGAAAGATATCTGCATATCCAGCCAATGCATCTACGCCTTCCTGAACTCTGGCACCTCCCGAATCATTCAATCCGATCAATGGTGCACCAACCTTCACTGCCATTTCCATGACCTTGCAAATCTTTTCAGCATGGGTTTTAGATAAGGATCCGCCCATTACTGTAAAATCCTGGGCAAAGATATATACAATCCTGCCATTAATCGTACCACATCCGGTTACTACACCGTCCCCCGGGAATTTTTTTCTGTCCATTTCAAAATCCGTACAGCGATGAGTAACAAACATGTCAAATTCTTCAAAACTGTCGGGGTCGACCAAGGCTTTGATACGTTCCCTGGCGGTCAACTTTCCCTTTTCGTGCTGATTTTGGATGCGTTTTTCTCCACCACCCAGACTGGCTGCAGCTCTTTTATTTCTCAACTCGGCAATCTTATCTTTGATGGACATCAGTCCTCCCACTAATTAATTACTGAGTAAATAGCTTAATTAATCGCCCCACCTTTTTTTACGGGGGATTATAGTCAATAAGATTATGGGTATTTTTCTGAGTTGTTTAACCTGTTACCAGTAGAAATTTTATCTTCTCATTATGACAATATCAGGTCGTTCTGACCGGTTCGCAATATATTATAATTACAGCAGGGAATAGATCTTATCGGGAACATTTTCCAGAATACTCAGATTGAAGGTATCTTTGTCGATCAGATCTCTTAAAAGTAGTTTCTTTAGCAATCTGTCCCGTTTTCTTACCAGTTTACCCTGATTCTTTCCGGGTGAAATCAATCCCGGAGAATTTGGCAGGACGGCAAGGACAGATGCTTCACTCCAGTTCAATTTATAAGGTTCTTTACCAAAATAGAAAAGGGAAGCTGCTCTGTACCCTTGAATATTTCTACCATAGGGTGCATGATTAAGATATTTTGCCAGGATCTCTTCTTTTGAATATTTGATCTCAAACTTGAATGCCTGCATAATTTCAATTATCTTATTAATAAAATTTCTGGGTTTAGGATCTGACAACCTGGCAAGCTGCATAGTTATAGTGCTTCCTCCACTGATGGTTCTGCCATTTCTGAGATTAATGAAAAAAGCTTTGATCAGGGAGATCAAATTAACCCCGGGATGCTTATAAAACCATTTATCCTCAAAATCGAGTGTGGCTGTCTTCAGTTTAGTAGGAATAAAATAATATTGTAAAGGTGTAAAACACCACTGTTGATTTTCATTCAGAGTAGCTTTAATAATCCTGCCTTTAGAATCCTGTATCAACTCACCATATTTTTCCAGTTGATCGGTTTTATCCGGGATAATATGATAAACTAATATCAAAGTAAGCGATAGTATAACTATTGTTAAGATTATAGATCTATTCTTAAACCAAAAATTTTTTATATGTTTCATGCCACTCTTTTTTTAGCAAATTTCATTCCGGGTGTCCCGGACAAACGAAAAAGGGATTTTTTAGAATAGGCATGAGATGTCAAATGTTAATTTTTTTATGATGTTTAACGGGGAAGCAAAGAATCCGCCTACGTTAATACTACGGCGGGACAAGAAACTCCCGGCGAATATAAATCACTAAAATTGTTAAACACCATTAATAAATCTTAACTCATTATTTTCAAAATAGATCCTATGAATGAAATCTGCAGGATTTCTTTCAACTACTTTTTATTAGATTTTATTGTGTTAATTCTTTATTTTTAGAGATGTTGCACTATATGTTTTTATAATTTTTC
>JAUVIJ010000182.1 GCA_030592835.1 Candidatus Cloacimonadota bacterium
AATTCTCCCAATTTACACCATCATAACTCGAGACCCCTTTTGTTCCGGTGCTGGATGCTAAATAACCCTTATGACCATTTGTGATCCATATCTTGTTATTGTTGTCGAAGATAATATCTTTAATTAGATTTGCACCAATTGAGTTTGTCGATATTGGTTCTGACCATTGATTTTCTGTAAAAATAAGCAACCCCTGTCCCCAGGTATATGCATAAATCGAATTATTAATTAATTGTAATCCTTTTAGATAATAATTTTCCAGGTTTAAATCAAGGAATGACCAGGTATCCAATTCAGTTTCCGATCTGATCCTGCCAACAGCAATATCTGTAGGATTAGATATCTCCAGTTGCTCATCATCCCAGCTTCCATAAAGAAACCAAAGATCATTATTGAGATCGAACATAACGTGAAGAACGCTTTCAGGTTCCAGCAGGTTGGATTCATCAAATATGATCCATTCAGAGAAATCCGGTGTTGTAGATAAGGCTATTCCTTCTGCAGTAGCAAACGCAATCTTATCCTCATAACAATGAATATCGTTAATCTTGGAGGATGGTAGCGAGGAATTATTCTGATTGATATTATGCCACGCCTCGTATATATTTATTGAATCTCTATGGACATAATCAATTCCAGCATCGCTAGCTGCAAAAATATAGCCGGTAACAGAAATTTCAATATCGATAATTTTATTACTGCTTAATCCAGTCTCAATGTTCACATTCTTAACAAGGAATGGAAATGGGAATCCCGGATATTCAGCGAAAATACTAACACCATCATCTGTAGCAATCGCCATAAGAGAATCATAATAAGCAATAGAATTGACTGAATTCGACAGCAAACCAATTGTTTCTGTTAGAGGAATTAGATATTCGTCATCTTGAATTCTATTTACCCCTCCCCTGTCAGTACCGACCAACAGTGTGTTCTGTTCCGGAATTAAGGCAAGGGATCTAATATCGAGATCTGTCAAACCATCTATTGTTGTAAGCGTATTTGTAAATTCTTCTGAGATAGGATCGAATTCCAGTAATCCTCCCCAGGTAGCAATTTGTATTTTTCCGTTATAATTCTGGATATCAAAAATGTGATTAGTATTCGTATATAATTCCCAATTCTGAATAGAATTAAGAGAAACAATAAATAATATTATCGACAGTAAAATAAAAATTCTCATTTAAAAAATTCCTTTTTAAAGATTAAGTAAAATAACCCGCCTAATGAGATAATCAGGATCAGCAGAATAGCAAATCTTATCTCCTTATTGGCAAAAGACAAACCAAAAGCGAATACCCCAAAGATAAAAGTTATAAAATAGCCAATATATGCAATCTTTTTCTGTGAATAACCTGAATCCAGCATTTTGTGGTGAAGGTGTTCTTTATCTGCATCAAAGATATGCTTACGACTCTTAACTCTCCTGAAAATCGTTGTGATCGTATCGCTGATCGGCACTATCAGAGCAACTAAAGGAACAAGTAAGGTCATTGCTGTGATCCCTTTATATTGGGTAACTCCTGCGGCTGAAATAGCAGCGATATTGAATCCTATGAATAAACTTCCTGTATCTCCCATGAAAATTTTCGCTGGATAAAAATTATATTTTAAAAATGCAAGATTCGTCATCAATAACATCAGTGATAGAAATATTACGACATCATTTGCTTTTTTCAGTCCTACAGCAAGAAGAACAGCGTTCAGTATAATTGAAATCCCAGTTGCTAATCCATCGAGTCCATCAATTAAATTGAAAGCATTGATGACGAGAAGGAACCAGATAACCGTAAAAGGATAGGAGAAGTAGCCAAGATTAATACTCGACCCAAAGGGATTTGTAAGTAACTCCATTTTCAAACCTGATAAATAAACCAAAGATATTATCAATATCTGAAAGATCAGTTTATGATTGGCAGTGAACTTCTTTTTATCATCTAAATATCCAAGAATTGCAATAGCGGTTCCTCCACAAGCTAATTGGAGAAAATATCTGTTAGAACCAGGAAAAATGAAAAAAAGTGCAAACTGTAATAAAATAATTGGGATTGCTATAGCCAACCCGCCAGCCAGCGGTGTTGCTTTTTTGTGGATCCCTCTTTCGTGAGGTTCGTCGACAAGATTATGTTTTATGGAAAATTTAATTACCAGAGGAGTTAATAAAAACGTCGATAAAAAAGCCACGAAAGCGATCAATAATTTTTCTTTAATCATTGCAATCCTGATAATTATTTTTCATTAATTGCGATAAATAATTCCCGGAATTATTTGTCATTAAAAATTTAGATAATTCTTTTAATTATAGACAAGTATTTATTTATCACAGTTTTCTCATCGAAGAAGTGAAGAGCTTTTTCTCTTCCTCGAAAACCCATATTAGCTCTATCGGAATAAGGAAGTTCCATCATCTTCTTCATTACTTCGACTAAGCTTTGGATATCTGCCGGCAGGCATATAAAACCATTCACATCATTATCCACAACATCCCTGCAACCTGTATTGTCAGTTGTAATAATGGGTCTACCCATGCTTAAAGCTTCCAATAATGATCTCGGTACTCCTTCCCGATAGTAAGAAGGTAAAACTATGCAATCAGCTTTCTTTATGTAAGATCTAACATCTTCTGTCTGCCCTAAAAAAGATATTATTCCTTGATCTTGCCATTCCTCGACTTCAGATAAAGAGATCGAACCAGGATTATCCACATCGGGAAAACCAAGGATCTGAAATTCGGTATTTTTGAACTCCTGATTGAGTATTTCTGCTGCTTTTACATATTCATTAACACCTTTTTTCTTTAACAGTCTTCCCAGAAAAAGGAATATAAACTTTTCTCTTTCAGGAAGATCGCTGAAATAAAACCATTCAGTATCCACTCCAGAACCCGGCAGAAGATCATATTTATCTGTTTTCAGGATCCCCCAGTTAGAAAAAACTTTCATATCTTCCCGATTCTGAAAGAAAATAAAATCTGCTCGTGGTTGAGAGAACCTGTATAAATACCCAACAATTTTATTGATTATTGATCCTTCTGTAAAGACATCACCTAATCCTGTTATATTGTTGATTACGGGAATTTTATTTATACTGGCAGCAATAGTACTGTATAAGTTAGGTTTTAATGTGAAGTTCAATACTAAATCCGGTTTCAGTTTTCGATATAATCTTAGATAATCAGTGAGTAAAACAATATCTGATATCAGGTTTTTACTCTGACTCTTGATTTTAATATTATGATATTCTACATGAAAATATCCACTATAACTATCATCCGGAGCCAATATAATTGGATTATAACCATCGTTTAAAAGTGATTCGATCAGATTTTTACGAAAATTATGGATATACCAGGAAGTATTGGCAGTGAGAATAATGTTTGGTTTTATCACTATATTATCCAACCACACTGTTCAATACATCAGCTAATCTTTTAGTTATATTCTTTCGTGTGAAATTTATTAAAAACTGATCATCAGCAGTATACTTATTTAATTCACCATTTCTAAAACACTTTATGATTTTCTCAATTTGCATTTTCCCATTTTTCGGATCATTAGAATGTGCAGAAAATCCAAGATTATTGTTTATGATAAACTTTTCCAGGTCGCTGGATTGAGGACAGAAAGCCAGAATAGGTTTTTTCAGAGCTATATAATCAAATATTTTTGTTGGGTAGATCGCATTACTGTATTTGACGTCAGGTAAAAATACAAGCATAATATCGGAAGTATTGAGATAATTAATCAAATCACTGTAATTCATTCTAGGTAAAGCATTTATTTTAATATTTCTCTGTGCTAATTTACTCTCATATTTTTTGACCAGTTTCCAGAAATTATTTCGAAAGTTACCGACAAAATTCAGTTTCACCATAATATCCCGAACATCTACTTCCAATAAGGATGTAAAGAGATCTTCAGGGGTTAAAATAGTGTAAAAGTTTCCGCAAAATGTCATATTCAGGATACCGCTTTTACTTTTAGATGGAGTTACATTTTCAAAATCTACAGGATCAAATCCATTTGTATTTACAGTGATCTTGTTTTCCTGAATTCCATATTTAGTAAGTAATCTTGATCTCATACCAGGTGTTGAAGTAACTATATGATCAGC
>JAUVIJ010000006.1 GCA_030592835.1 Candidatus Cloacimonadota bacterium
ATCGTAGGAAAACCAAACGTAGGTAAGTCTTCACTTGTTAATAAAATTGTTGGAGAAGAACTCACTATAGTTACTGATATCCCTGGAACTACAAGAGATTCCATAGATTTGAATTTGAAATATTTCGGCAGAAAATTAACCCTGATCGATACTGCTGGTTTAAGGAAAAAGAAAAAAATAAAGTATGGTGTTGAATATTTCAGTTCCATGCGGACCATAGAAAGTATCAACAGAGCCCGGGTTGTTCTACTTATCCTCGATGTTCAGGAGAAAATAAGTACCCAGGATCAAAAAATCGCTTCCTATGCAGCTAGAAATTACAAAGAGATCATTGTGATCTTCAATAAATGGGATCTGGTTACAAAAGACAATTCGACAGTCGGTAAGTATATCAGTGATCTTAAAAGAGAATTACCTTTTCTTAATTTTGCTCCGGCTATGTTCGTCTCGGCATTGACTGGGCAGAGAGTCCGGAATATCCTGGATAAGATCATACAGGTCAATGATGAAAGCAAGAAAAGGATCGGTACATCCGAACTTAACAAATTTCTTATGAAAGTAACTGGTAAATTTCCTCCTTCTCATTCCAGCGGGAAACATAGTAAGATATTTTATTGTACTCAGGTTAAAGTACAACCACCTACTTTCGTATTTTTCTGTAATAATCCGAAATATATAACTACCCATTACCGTCGCTACCTGTCTAATCAGCTTCGCGAATACTTCAAATTTGAAGGCGCTTCTATAAAGATCTTTTTCAGAGGAAGAGATGAATCCGTCGATTTTGATTAGCATATCTATTATATCAGCATATCTACTAGGGTCGATCCCTACCAGTTATATTTTTGGAAAACTGGTGAAAGGTATCGATATCCGGCAACATGGGAGTGGCAATGTCGGTGCTTCTAATGCTTTGAGAATATTAGGATTGAAGTATGGTATAGCAGTATTGATATTTGATATTGGAAAAGGAATTGCTGCTGTTTTGATAGCTCAAACTATATTAGGGATCGGAAGTGATCTTTTTCTGGTGATCGTTGGTTTAGCAGCAATACTCGGCCACGTTTTCACGATATTTCTGGGATTCAAAGGTGGAAAAGGAGTTGCAACTTCTGCAGGAGTTTTCATCTGTCTTACACCGATCCCGGTAGTGATCACTCTCGTAGTTTTTATTATTGTGGTCTGGATTAGTAAATATATTTCCCTGGGATCGATGCTGGCAGCCTTAACCCTTTTTCTCTGCGAACTAATCATCAACATTAGAACTTCTTTCTCCGAACTGGAAAAGCTTGTCTTCATTGCTGTGGTCTCACTTTTCATATTCATCAAGCATATTCCCAACATCAGAAGATTGATCAAGGGGAATGAAAACCGTTTAAATTTTAAGAAATCGAGGCAGTAATGTGCGGGATCTTTGGAATTTATAATAATCCGAAAGCTACTGAATTAACCACCCTAGGGCTTTTCGCTGAACAACATCGAGGGCAGGAGAGCTGTGGTATTGCTGTTAATGATGGAATTACACTGAGAATGCATAAAAAAATGGGTCTGGTAAAAGAAGTTTTCACTCCTGATGTTCTGAAAGATTTCCGTGGGAATATAGCCATAGGTCATGTAAGGTATCCTACCCGTGGATTGTCTACGATCTACAATTCTCAACCTCATATCGTGGAAACACTTTCCGGTCCGTCATACGCACTTACAAGCAATGGAGATCTTGTAAATTACAATTCTACAAGGAAAGTACTTGAAAGCAAAGGAGTTTATTTTGCCAGTAATAACGATGGTGAATTAATTCTGAAATATATTGTTTACCAGGTTGAGAAGAAAGGCAAATCAATCATAGATTCGATCAGAAAATTCATGAAATATGTGAATGGCGCCGATTCCAGCATCCTGGCTACAAAAAGTGAACTGTATATTTTTCGGGATCCATATGCCTTCCGTCCGATCTGCTATGGAGAATTGCGTGATGGAAGTTATGTAGTTGCTTCAGAAACCTGTGCTCTCGATATATTATATCCAAAATGGTATAAGGAATTGAAGGCAGGCCAGATCGCCAGAATTAATGCAGATGGCATTGAAGTTATTGATCATATTTCTGATCAGTATGACAGAAAGATCAATGAAAAACACTGTATTTTTGAACATATATATTTTTCCCGTCCCGATAGTATAATTTATGGGGAAAATGTTCATCTTGTTCGTCAAAAACTGGGAAGACTGCTTGCCGAGAAGGATGCTAATCTTCCTGTTGATGTTGTTGTTCCGGTACCAGATTCATCAAACTTCATAGCTCTGGGTTACTCTAAAGAACGGAAATTGCCTTTTGAATTTGGTCTCATCCGTAATCATTATGTGGGTCGAACCTTCATTGAACCTGAACAAACGATCAGAGATGAGAGTGTTTTCCAGAAATTTAATGTGTTACCCGGATTCTTCCAGAAAAAAAAAATAATATTAATCGATGATTCTATTGTCAGGGGAACAACGATCAGAAAAATAATAAAGATGATCCGTAATGCAGGTGTAGCGGAGATCCACGTCAGGATAGGTTCTCCTCCGGTTAAATTTTCCTGTTATTATGGAATTGATACGCCAACCCGTGAAGAATTAACAGCGAACACAAAAAAAATTGAAGAGATCAGACAATTCATCGGCGCTGATTCGCTGACATATCTGGACATTTCCCAACTTTCCCGGGCTGTGAAGAGTCCTGATAAGTATTGCTATGCTTGTTTTGATGGTAAATATCCAGTATTATGATAAATAAAGTTAAAAGTATTAAGGAAATATCAAAAATAGTCGAAGAATACAGAAATCTTAATAAAAAAATCTGCTTTACCAACGGTTGTTTTGATATCCTCCATTCAGGTCATATTAAATATCTGTATGCTGCCAGTAAAATGGCTGATATCTTGATCATAGGACTTAATAGTGATATTTCTGTTAAGAAGCTGAAAGGTAACAACAGGCCGATAAATAATGAAAAAGATCGGGCTTTGCTATTATCAGTCATTTGTTTCATAGACTATATAGTTATATTCAATGAGGATACACCCTATAATATAATAAAACACATTAAGCCAGATTTATTAGTGAAAGGTGGAAACTGGCGAGAGAAAGAGATAGTCGGAGCAGATATTGTAAGATCTTATGGTGGAGAAGTGAAAAGTTTGTCTTTTCATGGTGATTATTCTACATCCGGGATTATTAGGAAGATGAGGAATCTATAATGGATTATCAGGAAGATCTTGCAGTCGTTAAGGAATACAAAAATGGTTATGCATTTATAGAGATCCAGAAAACGGATTCGTGTAAATCCTGTGGAATGAACGCAATTTGTGGGAAAGGAAGCAAAAATTCCAGATGTAAAGTAAAAACTGACCTTGATCTAAAGCCTGGGGATGTTGTGGAGATTTATATATCTGCTGGAGTAAAAGTGGTTTCATCGCTGATAATATTCATCTTTCCGATACTGATGATGATAGCATTTTATCTTCTGGCAAAGTTTGTTTTCAAATTCAATGAGAATTTTTCGATCTTATCCTCATTTACAGGATTATTAATTAGTGGAATTATTATTTATATAACTGATAAATTACTGACTGAGATGGTCAATATAGTAATTGTAAATAAGGTTGAAAAATGAAGATACGCTTAAATGAAATGGTATTTTACGGTCATCATGGTGTTCATCCTGAAGAAAGAAAACTGGGTCAGAGATTTATTGTAGATTTCACTTATGAAACCGATCCAAATGAAGATACAAATATTAAGCATATTGATGATACAATCGATTATACGGCTGTGTATTCGATTATAAAGCATATCCTGGAGAATCAGGAGTTTCAGTTACTGGAAAATTGTGCTAATACAATATTAGTTAATATTATAGAAACCTTTCCCAAGATCATCAGGGCTCAGGTCAAGATCAGGAAGCCATCTGTACCGATAAAGGGTTTCTTGAATTCAGTAGAAGTTGAAATGGATAGAAGCAGGGAATGATCAGTTATCTTGGAATTGGTTCGAATCTTGGCAATAGAGAAAAATATATAGCAAGCGCTATTAAACACCTCTCACAAGATCCGGAAATAGAGGTTTTACAGAAGTCAAAGTTACTGAAAACAGAACCTTATGGTAATATCTATCAACCATCTTTTTTAAATTGTGTTATTAAAATTGAAACAACCTCTTCCCCAAAGCAACTTCTAAAATGCTGTATGAAGATCGAGAATGAATTGGGCAGGATCAGGAAAGAGAAATGGGGACCAAGAAATATAGATATCGATATCCTTTTTTATAATGACAGAATTCTCAATAAACCTGATCTGATCATCCCTCACCCCGATCTCCACAATAGAGAATTCCTTTTAAAATCACTCAATGAGATTGCCCCGGATCTAATCCATCCTGTCTTGAAGAAAAAGATCAGGAAACTGCTACAGGAGTTGCAATGAATCCATTAGCTACGATTATTTTAGCTGCTGGAAAAGGGACCAGAATGAAGTCGGAACATCCCAAGGTTATCTTTAAAATGGCAGGAAAAGCCATGATCAACCGTGTAATCGATACAGCTAATGAAATTAAAAGTGATTTAATTGTAGTTGTTATTGGTTATAAAAGGGATGAAGTCAAGGCTTTGATACCTGACAGAGATGAGATCAAATTTGCCATTCAGGATGAACAACTGGGTACCGGGCATGCTGTCAAGGTTACTGAGGATCATTTTAAAGATTTCTCCGGGGATGTTGTTATACTCTGTGGTGATGTTCCGTTGTTGAGAAGCTCAACTTTGAAAGATCTTATCGACTATCACCGCAGAAATAACATGTCCTGCACAATATTAACGGCGATAATGGCGAATCCATTGAAATATGGGCGTATCGTTAGAACTAATACTGGTGATTTCCTAAGTATTACAGAATACAAGGATGCTTCTGATGAGATCCGAAAGATCGATGAGATCAATACGGGAATCTACTGTTTCAAAGCCAAAGATCTATTTTCAGCTCTACACAGAATCAAAGCTGTGAATAATCAAGGAGAATATTATCTTACCGATACTCCTGGTCTGTTAATCAAAGAAGGAAAAAGAGTGGGAACGGTTCTACTCGATGATATGATGGAAGCATCCGGTGTTAATTCTCTGGAAGAGTTATCCCGTCTGGAACAGGAACTATTGAAACGGAATCAAAAATAACAGGAGGTTTTTGTGAGCGATATACTATATTCTCCCTGGCGTTTGAAATATATTCTTTCCAAGGAGACGACAGAATGCATATTCTGTCTGGATTCTGAGAAATCGAAAGATCAGGACCATTATATAATATACAGAAGCGATCATAGTTTTGTGATGTTGAATATGTTTCCTTATAATAACGGTCATCTTTTGATAGTGCCCAATCGGCATACAGCCTCTTTATCTGAGCTTAATGACGAAGAGTTATTTGATCTCTTACGGACACTGAAAAGAACAGAACGTATTGTGAATAGAGTTTATGATCCCGATGGGATCAATATCGGTTTAAATCTTGGTAGAGCTGCTGGAGCTGGGATTGATAAGCATCTTCATATTCATCTTGTCCCCCGCTGGTCAGGTGATGTGAATTTCATGACTGTTACCGGTGGAACTAGAGTTATCCCGGAAGCCTTCGATAGAGCATACTCACAACTTAAAGAACAGTTTGACAATGAGAAAGCCGAAAAATAAGTTGTCTCGTGCTTTAAAGAGGGAGCTGATAAGCCTTTCAGTCATTCTGGTCTTATTACTCAGTTTGTTTATATATCTGATAATTCCTGAGAAAGAGGATGAATTTGAAAATATCGGCACAATCCCTTTGATTAAATTAGTTTTATTAAATGGATGTGGATACAGTGGAATTGCCAGCGATGTGAAGGAATATCTGTTAAAAGATGAAAATTCCAGGTTTGACATCATAGCCTGGCGGAATGTGGACAGGAACAAGTTCATTTATACGAAGTCTCTGATCGTAGTCAAAAAAGCAGATGAAGAAAAATTAGGTTATTTAATGAAAAAAACCGGGATCAAGCGTAGAATTTATGCAACAAATAAGAATTCTATAGAAGATTTCCAGATAATTTTAGGTAAAGACTACCAGTATTATTTTTCACAGGAGTAATATGAAGCCGGAAATTGAAAATGCGGTAAATAAGATAGTAGAATGGGCGAAAGAAAAAAAGGCTGAGAACATTCTAATGATCGATGTTAGAGAAAAAACTGATTATACAGATTCGATCATTATCTGTGATGGGATGAATGAAATCCATCTAAAAGCCATTGCTGATCATATCAAGGATGAATCCAAAAAATACGGGTTGAGCCTATTAGCAATTGAAGGTTATGATTATGCCTCCTGGATCCTGCTGGATTTCGTTGATATTATTGTTCATATTTTCAATAAAGAAACGAGAAAATATTATAAGCTGGAAGAACTCTGGAACATAACCTCCAAGAACAAAACTGATTTAGAGCAGAATAATGATTAAAGATAAACTCAGGAATGATATTATCAACTGTTTGAATAAATTGGAATTGAAATACAGGGAAAATTTTGTTGTTGAGATCCCTCATAATCTCGATCATGGTGATTTTTCCACGAATGTTGCTCTGATCAGTTCCAAAATGAATAAAGAGAAACCAGTAATTATAGCAGACAGGATCGCTGGATATTTTAAAAAACTGAAGGATTACAAATCTGTTGATACAGCAGGACCGGGTTTCATTAACTTTAAAATGTCCAACAGCTTTTATCACAGGGTTCTGACCGAAATTATTGCAGCAGGAAAGTCATATGGATCGAGCGATCATGGAAAATGCAGAAAGGTTTTACTGGAATTTGTCAGCGCTAATCCTACAGGACCGTTAAACATTGTCAGCGCCAGGGCGGCTGCTTATGGAGATACACTGTACCGAATTATGAACTTTATCGGTTTCAAAGCTTTCCGGGAATTTTACATCAACGATGCCGGAAATCAGGTGGATATTCTGGCAGAATCTATGGAATTGCGTTATCGGGAGTTGCATGGAGAAGAAATCGGCGAATTCCCTCCCGAAGCCTATCACGGTGAATATGTCAAAGATCTCGCGATCAAGTTAAATGCTATTGAAGGGACAAAATTATTTCATTTATCGGAAAAGGATCGACTGGAAAAAATGAAAGATTTTGCCCTTGATGAAATAAATCGCATGCAGGTAGAAAGCCTGGAAAAATTTGGTGTGTCTTTCGAGAACTGGATGTCCGAGAAAAAATTAAGACAGGAAGGTATTCTAGAAGAAGCCCTCAGCTATCTGGCTGAAGCCAAATGCACCTATGAAAGCGAAGATGCTATCTGGTTCAACTCCAGTAAATTCGGGGATGAAAAAGACAGAGTTCTGATAAAATCCGATGGTAATCCGACCTATTTTGTCCCTGATATTGCCTACCATCTGACTAAATATCAGCGTGGTTTTGATGTAATCATAGATGTATTAGGACCGGATCATCATGGTTATGTACCCAGATTACAAGCAGCCATTAAAGCGCTGGGTCGTGATATCAACAAGTTGGAGATAGTCTATCTTCAACATATCAATCTTTTTAGCAGTGGTGAACAGGTGAAGATGTCAAAGAGGACAGGCAATATTGTAACTATGGATGAATTGCTTGATGAAGTTGGTAAAGATGCTGCCCGTTATTTCTTTATTGACAGAAAACCGAGTGCTCATCTGAACTTTGATCTGGAACTGGCTAAAAAGAGATCCAATGAAAACCCGGTATATTATTGTCAGTATGCCCATGCCCGGATCTCCAGCATTTTGAAAAAAGCAAAGAAAGAGAAGATCAGCCTGAAAAAATTCGATAAAAAAATACTGATGAAGCTTAACAAAGATTTGGAATTAAGGATAATCAAGCACCTGATTAGTTTTCCTGAATTATTAATCTCGGCTGCAGAAAGCAGGGAACCGCACCATCTGACAGCATACTTAGTAGAAATTGCTGGTATGTTTCACAAATATTATGCAAAATATAAAATTCTTGATGCCAAACATATTGAGCTCAGTCAATGTAGACTCTATTTAATAACAGCTATAAAGAATATTATAGCCATTGCCTTGAATTTGTTGGGGATATCGGCACCAACCAAAATGTAACCATTTTTTCAATTTACGTTTTAGAGTAAAATTATTATGAATAAAATACTGATTATTTCAGATACACACGGTAATAAGAAAATTATGCGTAGAGTTTTAGAGATGGAAAATGATGTCGGAATTATCTTTCACCTCGGTGATAATTATGAAGATCTCAACGATAATTATGATCTTACATTGAACAAAGAAATCCACAAAGTTCCGGGTATATTCCATAAGGGATATCTGGATAAATCCCTGCCGGGGATTCTGAAAATAGAAAAATCAGACTGGCATTTTCTTTTAGTTCATAATGTCGAAGATGTCTTGAACAGGGAGATTGATGTAGATTTTATTTTTTATGGACATACACATCATTGGAAAGTGCAAAAAATGAACAGCACCTTTTTCATCAATCCCGGTCATATGAAAGATATTCACGACAAAGGCAGAATTGCCAGTTACTGCCGCCTGGATTTTAATGATGATATATTAAATTTGAATATAAATGATATTAATGGAAAAGAACTTCATCGAGAAAAAATAAAAAGATCAGACCTGGAGGATAAATGACGATCGAGGAAATCAACAGAAACGTAATTGAAAAAAGTGAAGTAATAGAAAATATCCTGAAAGAAATAGGAAAAGTTATTGTCGGTCAGCATTATATGATCAAAAGACTGCTGATCGGATTATTCTCAGATGGTCATATCCTGCTTGAAGGTGTGCCCGGTTTGGCTAAAACACTGGCAGTAAGCACCTTGGCACAAACGATAAAATCATCTTACCAGAGGATCCAGTTTACTCCAGATCTGCTTCCAGCAGATCTTATAGGTACTCTTATTTATAATCAAAAAACAGGTGAGTTCATTCCTAAAAAAGGACCCGTATTCGCTAATTTCATTCTTGCTGATGAGATTAACAGGGCACCTGCTAAAGTTCAATCAGCTTTACTGGAATCGATGCAGGAAAGACAAGTAACCATAGGCGATAAAACCCATTCCCTGCCGAAACCTTTTCTGGTCATGGCAACACAGAACCCAATTGAACAAGAAGGAACATATCCCTTACCGGAAGCTCAGATTGACAGGTTTATGTTGAAACTGCAGATTAATTATCCCAACCGTGAAGAAGAAGAGAAAATACTGGAAAGAATGGTAAGAAGTGAACCCATAGATGTTCATGCAGTAGTCGATCCTGATAAAATCTTGGAATTAAGAGATTTGATCAAAGATATTCACATGGAATCCAAGATCAAAGATTATATTCTGGATCTGGTTTTTGCAACCCGGGAACCAGCTAAATTCAAAAATCTTGGAGACCTGACAAATCTCATTGAGAACGGAGCTTCCCCACGGGCAACGATATATCTGGCTCAAGCTGCCAAAGCACACGCCTTTATGGAACATCGAGGCTATGTAACTCCCGATGATGTTAAAGCTATTGGTCGAGATATACTTCGTCACCGGATAATATTAACCTATGAAGCTGAAGCAGAACAGATTTCACAAGAGGATATTGTTAACAGACTTTTTGATGAGATCGAAGTTCCTTAACCAATTTAAATTATTTGTAGAGCATGAATACATCCGATATTCTTAAAAAGATCAGGAAAATTGAGATCTCCACCAGAAATCTGGTCAGTGAACTATTTTCTGGTGAGTATCATAGTCTTTTCAAGGGTCAGGGATTAGAATTTTCCGAAGTCAGAGCTTATCAAGATGGGGACAGTTTCCGTTCCATTGACTGGAATGTATCTGCTAGAATGGGACATCCTTACATTAAGAAATTTGAAGAAACAAGAGAATTAAATGTCATTTTCCTGATCGACAGCAGTGCTTCTACCCTATTCGGTACCATTGGATATTTAAAATCAGAGTTGATAACAGAAATCACGGCAGTGTTGGCATTCTCGGCTTTATCCAACAATGATAAAGTGGGAATGCTGCTCTTCACCGATGAAATTGAAAAATACGTACCTCCCCGAAAAGGAAAAAAATCCGCTCTCAGGATATTAAGAGACATTCTCTACTTTGAACCTAAAAGTGTTAAAACTGATATAAGCAAAGCAGTTCAATATCTATACCGACTGGTAAAAAAGAAAAGCATAATTTTTGTAGTTTCTGATTTTCTCGCGGAAAATTACGAAGATAGTTTAAAAATCCTGGCCCGAAAGCATGATGTCATCGCGTTGAGGGTTATTGATAAGGCGGAATTGGATTTACCAAATGCAGGTCTTATCCACTTTAAGGATCTGGAGACAGGTAGAATTAAAACCGTAAACACAGCCAATAGCAAATTCCGGGAAAGATTCAAGTCCCTGACTTCTGATTACGAACGTGAATTATCCGAAAGATTCAGGAAAATGAAGATAGATCTCATCACTCTCTACACGGATAAACCCTATGTTACAGAATTGATGAAATTCTTTAAATTCCGTATTAGAATGAAGAACAGAGCTTGATATGCAGAACAGATATACATCGATATTAATCATTTTATTAATTTTTGCCAATCTAGCAGGCATAAATCTGGATTACAAAATCCAGAAACAGAAAACTCTTTTCATCGGTACACCATTTGATCTCGTTATAGACATCTATTCGCAACCCGATGATTCTATATTCACAACTGAAATCGATACTTTAGACATCTTTATTCTTAAAGGTGATATAATTCAGAATGAATTTCTAGATGATGATGGCAAAAGAACGAATCTGAAAATGACATTTCAACCCTTTGATGTGGGTGAATTCACCTTTCCGGAACTGGAATTTGCAGTAAAATCTGATAATGAGATCAGGTATCTCTCGACAAAGGAATTTCAGATTACAGTACATTCGATAATATCTGACAGTTCATCTTCTGTTAAAGATATTGCACCTCTCTTAAAAGTAGCTCCGAGATTCTGGGATTATATGATTCCAATTCTGGTTTTATCAGTAATCATGGCGGGAATTATCTTCCTTTTCAAATTCCTGAAATCAAGAAAAAAGGTAGAATTAATCCCGGAAAAGATAAATATATGTCCTCCTCATCTGATCGCTCTGGAACTGATGGAGAAATTAAGAAAAAGTAATTTTCTGGAAAAAGGAAATTTCCTCGAATATTATTTCCGTCTTTCCTACATTCTCAGATTATTCATCGAAAGATATTACAAAATTAAAGCAGTTGAAATGACTTCCCGTGAAATCAAGATGAATCTTGAGATTACAGATCAGCGGATGAAATCTAAAATGATCAATTATTTAAGATCGACCGATCTGGTTAAATTTGCCAGAAAGTTACCGACATTAGAGGAAGCCGAAGACAAATTCGTCTGGTTGTATGAGTATCTGAACTTTTTTAATTCTAGTTCAGAACAGAATCGAAGGGAGAAAGAAGATGCTTGAGTTTGTGCAACCCCAATGGTTCTGGTGCATGTTCATCCTTCTCCCCTATCTTATCTATGAAATCATTTTTAAAGATAAAAAACGGTTAACAATTAAGCATAGCCGGGTAGATGATTTAAGAAAGATCAAAGGATCAAATAGCTGGTTGAGATTTATACCCTTATTATTAAGGATAATTATTATTGTCCTGTTGATAACAGCATTATCCAGACCCAGGCTTGCCCATCAGAAACAGTCTGTCAAAGGTAAGGGTATAGACATTATGCTGGTAATTGATGTTTCCGGAAGTATGATGGCTATTGATTTTCAGCCTGTTAACCGTTTGGAAGCAGCCAAAAAGGTCGGGAAAGAATTTATTGATAATAGACATAATGATCGTATTGGATTGGTTGTTTTTGCCGAAAATGCTTTTACTCAATGTCCACTCACACTGGATTATAATATTTTAATGAGTATAATGGGTCAGGTGGTGATCAATAAAGAAGCTAATGGAACTGCCATTGGCATGGGTCTGGCAACTGCTGTGGCCAGGATGAAAGATTCAGAGTCCAAATCGAAAGTAATTATCCTGATTACGGATGGTAGAAATAATACTGGAGAAATCGATCCGATCACAGCAGCCCAGTTGGCAAAAACTTACGAGATCAAAGTATATACTGTAGGCGTAGGCAGTAAAGAAATGGTTGATTTGCCCTATCAAACCCCTTATGGTGTTAGATATAGGAAACAACGGGTAGAAATCGATATGGAAACCCTGAATGAGATTGCCAGTATCACCGGAACTGAAAATGCCAAAAGAGCTCATAATACAGATGAATTAAAAACGATTATGGATTATATTGATAATCTGGAAAAAACCGAGCTAAAAATAGAAAACTATTTCCAGTATCAAGAATTATTCTGGATTTATCTGTTGATCGCTTTGTTTGTACTGGTTCTGGAAATATCGATTCGTTTCATATTCAATTATGAATTGCCATAAAGAATGGAGAGATAATGAACTGGGGTAATCCTGATATCCTTTATTTATTATTATTAATACCGATATTTCTTATCTTTATTAGTATCAGCACTAAAAAAAGGAAAAAGCTTTTTATTAGATTAGCGGAATCCAGGTTCTATGATTATTATCTGCAGCAGTTTTCAGGATTTCACTGGGTATTGAAAGGATTAATCCTGACAGGAGCACTTTTTTTTCTGATAATCGCAGCAGCAAGACCTCAATGGAACAAGGAAGTCCAGATCATTAAAAAAGAAGGTATTGATATTGTTGTGTGTCTTGATGTATCCAAAAGTATGGATGCCAGGGACATACAACCTAGTAGATTAGAAAGAGCTAAGGATCAAATATCTTTATTTATAGATCAATTAAAAGGTGACAGAATAGCACTGGTAGCTTTTGCAGGAAGAAGTTACGTTCAATGTCCCCTAACTGATGATTATGGTGCTGCCAAGTTATTCCTGGGACTTCTGGATTCCGAAACCGTCCTTTCATATGGGACAAATATCGGTGGAGCTATAGACAAAGCTCTGTCATTATTCAGAGAATCGGATAAGCATAAGATAATAATAATTGTCTCTGATGGTGAAGACCTGGAGGATATGGGTATTAAAGAGGCAGAAAAAGCAGCCGATTTGGGAGCAAGGATCTATACTTTAGGTATCGGTTCTCCTGAGGGAAGCACGATTCCTGTGGAAGAATCTCCCGGGAATATAGTGTATGCTAAAGACGATAAAGGAGACATAATCCTGACTCAACTGGATGTAAGAACTCTTAATCAGATTGCTGATCTCGCCAATGGTAAATTCTTTCCGATCACTCCCCATCAATCAGAGATATTCGAAATCCTGCAGAATATAAATTCGATCGAAAAGAAAAAGTATGAATCGAGGGAATATATTAAGCACAAGGAACAGTATAAATATTTTGTAATCTTGACATTGCTGTTTCTGATAATTGAGAGTATCATTTATTATAAAAAAAAGGGTCAATTTAAAAGGGTTTTGTGATGATTTTGATGATTTTCTTAGCTTTAGTCTTTTCCTGTTCTCAATTAGATGCTGAGATCTTAACTTATGACAAAGTATTCACAAATTTAAAAGGATTAAAACATTACAAGAATAATGAATTCAGTGATTCTGAGCAGGAATTCCAGAAAAATTCGTTGAATTTTCCTCATGACAACAGATTACAATATAATCTTGGTAACGCTCAATATAAAAGCAATAAGCTGCAAGAAGCAGAGAATTCCTACAATCAGGCTTTAAAGAATAGCAATGCTGAAAACATATCACAAATATATCAGAATCTGGGGAATGTGAAATTTCAGGACAAGGAATACAAAAAAGCCCTGAATTATTATCGTAATTCACTGATAGAAGATCCTGAAAACTCGGATTCCAGATATAATTATGAACTAACATCCAGATTTCTCCAACAGCAACAAGAGCAGCAACAGCAAAATCAGGATCAGAACCAGAATCAAGAAGAAAATAAAGAAGAACAGGAACAAAAGCAACCTCAAGAACAACAGGATCAGGGTGATGAGAAACAGGATCAGGAAAAACAGAACCAGGAACAGGATCAGGAAGAAAAGCAGTCTCAGGAAAAGAAATCCTTAGAGCAGAAACAACAGGAACAGGAAAAACAGGATGCTGAAAAAATTCTCAATGCTCTTTTAGCAAAAGAAAAAGAAGAAATGAAAAAAGAAAAAAGAAAAATAAATGTTGATAAAGCCAGGATCGGTAAATATTGGTAAATTTATGAATAAAATATGTATTCTGGTTTTGTTTCTTCTAGTAATATTTCCACTGGTTGCGGAAATTCAAATAGAATCTTACGTTAATAAAACAAATATTGGAATTCAGGATATCATACAATTGACCATAGAAGTTAAGGGAGAAAAGCTTTACGGGTTAAAAAGCCCTGAAATCAATCTACCCGGATTCAGAAAGCTGGGTAGTTCTACATCATCAGGATCCAGCATGTCTATTATGAACGGAAAAATGGTGCGTTCCGAGACTAAAAGCTATATATATAATATTTCCCCTCTCAAAGTTGGAAAATTAATAATACCACCTAGCACTGTTAAGATAAATAAAGATTCCTATACGACAAAACCGATCAAGATAACTGTAAAAGAAAATTCCACATCTCCCCCCGAAACAGAGAAACAAACGGAAAATAATCTTGGTAGAAATTCTACTAAGGTCAATAATTTATTTCTCGAGATCGAAATATCAAAGAATGATTATTACCTGAATGAGCCCATAAAAATTGATTATACTCTTTTTTCCAGATTTGATATTGCAAATATAAGTTACAGCAATGAACCCAGTTTTAATAATTTCTGGAAAGAAGATATTTTTACAGCCAATTCTTATAATTTTCGTAAAGTAAATTTAAATGGATTGATTTTTGAGTCAATGTTAATGAGATCGATCGCTTTATTCCCCAGTAAAACCGGAAATCTGCAAATACCTTCGATTGAATTAATCGTTGATGTCAGAACTCAAGCGCGGAGTTTTTTTGATCGTGGTTCAACTAAAAGATCTGTTATTAAAAGCAAACCTGTTATAGTAAATGTTAAACCTTTACCCGAAAAAGGAAAACCCGCAGGATTTTCCGGAGCAGTCGGTGATTTTACCCTGACTAGCAATATCAGTACCGCAGAATTGAAAGTAGGAGAATCTTTTACTTATACATTAGAGATCAGAGGAAATGGAAATCTAAATCAATTTGATCCTCCTGTTCTCCCTGAGATCCAGCATTTGCGGTTTTTTGAACCTGAAATCAGCACAGAAATAAGTGACAACATGATCTCAGGGAAAAAGATCATAAAATACCTTGTTATAGCACAGGAAAAAGGTGTTTTTAATATTCCTTCACTCCAATTTTCCTATTTTGATCCAATCCTCAAAAAGTACAATACAAAAAAAACCAAAACCTATACATTAAATATAGCAGAAGGGGATCTCACCTTCATTCCTACAGGTATTTCGCAATCAAAAGTAGTATTGGAAGGAAGAGACATCGGTTTTGTATTAACCGGAATCGATATTAAATCCCATAGCTTGATATTTAGTAGTTTCTATTACTGGCTATGCTGGATCATCCTGCTTTTCAGTTTTCCGCTTGTCTGGTTCTACAGGCGAGAGCAAACACGTTTGATCGAAGATTACGATTATAACAGGATGAAACAGGCTAATAAGATTTTAAGAAAATATATGAGACAAGCAACGATTGAAGCTAAACGGCAGAATATTGATTTCTATACTTCGGTTCAAAGGGGTTTGAGTAATTTTCTTGCCGATAAACTGAAACAGAGAAGAGGTAGTGAGACTGATGAAGTGATTTCTCTGATGTATAGAAAAAATGTTGATGAGAACATAATCCAGAAGATCAATAATATATTTTCACGATGTGATCAGGTCAGGTTTATGCCAGGTGGATCTGATACTGATCGAATTCAAGCCGATTATGATCTATTAAAAGAGATTCTCTCTGACATTTCACGCATAAAGGTATAAGATATTTACGAAGAGTTTTTTGCTTTTATTTCTCCTGACAACATTGTTTGTCGATATCTATCCGGTTAACGAAAACACTGAAGATATTTTCAATCTTGGGATAGTAGCTTACGAAAATAAAGAATATGATGAATCATTAAAATATTTTCTTCGACTGGAAAACGAAGATATTATCAATGCAGATCTCTTTTATAATATAGGCAGCAGTTATTTCAGAATGGGTAATCTTGGAAAATCTATCTTATATTATAAAAAGGCTCTTAAAATTAAAGCAAATCATAAATCTGCCGGCCGGGATCTAGAATTTGTGCTCAGTCTTACCCAGGATAAACAGCTTGATAACAAAGAGGATCTGTTCACTCAAATATGGAATAAAGTATTCAGTCAGATAGATATTAACCTACTGGCAATAATCCTTTTTCTTTTGTTTTTCATTATTGTTTTTTTATTGAATTTCATCCTGCTAAAATACCAGCAGAGAGACAGATCCATCCCTTTATTTTTCTTATCAATATTCATTATATTCTTCTTACTGACATGCTTTTTCAGTTATTTGAAATGGAAAGATTATCAGAACATCAATGAAGCAGTTCTTTTATCTCAGTCCGCTATCGGCTACAGTGGTCCCGATCAGGGATTTACCAGGGTTTTCACAATTCATGAAGGCATGGTTTTTTCTGTTGAAAAAAAAGAAGACAATTGGAGTTTGATCAAACTTCCCAATGGGCTCGGTGGTTGGATAAAAACAGACCAGTTCGAAACAATCGATTTTCGTTAAAATCATGAAAAACTTAATACTCATCCTTACCTTGTTCATTTTTCTTCATGCAGAAGGATTAAATCTCGAACTCAAAGGGCTACCATGTCAGGGATCTATAATAATTGGACATATAGAACCTGAAGAAACTACTGTCTATTACGATGGAAGAAAACTTAACGTTATCGAGGGAGATTTTCTCCTGGGATTGGCAAAAGATGCAGATCTACAGCAGAATCTAAGATTAATTTCCGAGTCTGGTGTAGAAATACCTGTATTATTTTTCATCAATGAGAAACACTACCATTCTGAAGTTATTAACAATATACAAAGGAAATACACTGATCCACCCAAAAACGAACTCCTGATCAGAAGATTAGCTATCGAAAAAAAAATCTATAAATATTATCGGGATTTTCAGTTCGAAAAACAGATGGATTACGACATGATATTTCAGAGACCTATCGAGGGTGGAAGAATTTCAAGTCCTTTCGGTATCAGAAGGATCATCAATCAACGGGAAATGGCTCCTCATTCTGGACTTGATATAGCAGTTCCACTTGGTACTCCTGTTTCAGCATGTTCTGATGGTCTTGTTTTAGTTGTAGATAAATATTTTTACCAGGGTAAATTTGTAATGTTGGATCATTGTTATGGATTAAAATCTGTGTATATGCATTTGGACAGCATTGCTGTAAAAACTGGTGAAATCGTCAAAATCGGTGATCTTCTGGGAAATGTAGGAACCACAGGACGTTCTTCCGGTCCTCACCTGCACTGGGGAATATACTGGTATAGCGATGAATTGGATCCGGAGTCATTAGAATATACGAATAAACTTTTTTTTACTTTCAAAAGTGGTAGATGAATATGAAAGCTCTTGTGATCAAGAAAATATCCAGTCTGGAAGAAAATTCCGATCCTCTGGAATTAATGGAGTTTCCAGTTCCGGAACCCGGTGATTTTGAAATATTGATTAAAATCAGCACTTGTGGAGTTTGTCATACAGAACTGGATGAAATCGAAGGCAGAACACCTCCCGCGCGTTTTCCCATGGTTCCCGGACATGAAGTAATAGGGATTGTTCAGGAAACGGGGAAAAAAGCAAAAAGATATAAAATCGGTGATAGAGTAGGTGTTGGTTGGATCTACTCAGCCTGTGGAGAATGCAATTACTGCCGTCAGGGACTGGAAAACCTATGTCATGATTTTAAGGCAACCGGTAGAGATGAATTCGGTGGATATGCCGAATTCATGAAAGTAAAGGAAGACTTTGCTTACAAAATCCCTGACAACTTCACCGATCTGGAAGCAGCACCTCTTCTTTGTGCCGGTGGAGTAGGTTTCAGATCTCTGAAACTGGCAGGAATCACCAATGGAAATGCTCTGGGATTAACTGGTTTCGGTGCTTCGGGACACCTGGTCTTGAAACTTGTTAGACATATTTACCCGGATACACCAATATATGTTTTTGCCAGAAGCAGAAACGAACGCCGTTTTGCATTAGATCTCGGTGCGTGTTGGTCAGGAGATACCGCTGAAACCGCACCGGTAAAATTAAGAGCAATAATTGATACAACACCTGTATGGAAACCGGTAATTGAAGGACTCAGGAATCTTCAACCCGGAGGTCGGTTGGTTATTAATGCGATCAGAAAAGAAGATTATGATATCGACCTGATGCAGAAACTCAATTACAGTGAACATTTATGGTTGGAAAAAGAAATAAAAAGTGTTGCAAACGTCACTAGAACAGACATTTCCGGTTTCCTGTCAAAAGCATCGGCAATGGGCATAAAACCGGAAGTAACTTCTTATGCACTTGAGGATGCAAATCTAGCTTTAAGAGAATTAAAATCCCGGAATATTAAAGGTGCAAAAGTATTAAAAATCAGTTAAGAAATAATTATATCCTTGCCTGAATATAGAAACTCAATAAAATTTGTTAAACATACGATTAAATTTCAAGGGGGAAATATGAGAAACAGAAATATATTATTGCTTCTTATCAGTTTCTTATTTTTAATCGGTAATGCATGGAGCGTAAAAGCAACAGCGGCAACACCAAGTAAACCGGATGATCTTACCGAAACCGATTCCAATAGTGGAATTATATTTTCACCCAGATCAGGTTACTTTGAAGGAACAATAGGATTTGATAAGATAAATATCAACACGGATCAGGATCCAACTCATGTAATTTTCTTCTGGGATGATACTCTTTATCCATCAGTACGTATTTACGGTGAATCCCATAATTATCTTAATGAATTCGAACTGGGTGATATCGATACGATCACATTATCCGGGAAAGGGGAATTTACTCTGGAGATCTATGCTCGAAACGGATATGGTAACTGGTCCTGTGATGCCATGGATGAGTTTGATTATCAACTTGTTTATGGTGATTGCCTGCAGGATATTATAGCTGCACCATTGAGTGGTTATCTTGAAAACAGTTCGGAAGTTGATAAGATCAAGGTCGATTCCATAGTTGATACTGTTCATGCAGTTTTTGAATGGGATAGTGGAATGGAATTGTGGGTTGAAATATTAAGTGAGAATGATGAATCACTGGGTGAGTTCAATCTGGATGACGGTAATGTTATCGATCTTACAGGTACAGGAATCTTTATTTTACAGCTTACAGCACGCTCGGGATATGGAAACTGGAACTGTGAAGTCCTGAATGATGAAGATTACAATTCTCTTTATGGTAACGTCAGTTTCAATGCGATCGAGATCAATAATTCTGTTTATGAGACCGACGAAAAAAGTTTTATCAGCAATTTTCTCAAAGATATGGTAGCATACGATACTGAGAAATTGAAAAGTTATATATCCCCTGATTATCTATCCCTTAATAATCTAAACATTAACGAATATTCAATCAACACATACTCTCCAGCCAATTTTGCCATAGACGGTTTTAACGATTATACCAGTATTATCGATTGCAGGATATGGGGAGAAAATCAAGACTGGATGCATGCTCTTGAATTCAAGATAGTAGAGGAGAATGGGAAATACTATATTTATCCTTCAGAGACCAGTGGTGAATATATTCATCCCTGGCATTCTGTTACAAATGGGATCAAATAAATATTTTATTCACCAATTATTTTAATTAATAGTCGTTTATTTCTTTTGCCGTCAAACTCTCCATAGAAGATCTGCTCCCAAGGTCCAAAATCTAGTTTACTGTCAGAAATTGCTGAATGAAGGCGGATCCATACAAAAGAAATGAAGATCAATACTATAGGTGAAAGATCTTCTTACTAACTTCAGAATATAAAAAATTCAACGATTCTAGAATTTTCTCGTGGGAATGCATGGAATAAGATTATTACTCGATCCCAGTTGTAACAGAATACCAGGGATGAATATAATCACCACTTGCCTCTGAAGGATAAATATAATATTTTCCATTCTCCTCTACTATCTTGAATTCAAGAGCATGCATCCAGTCTTGATTTTCTCCCCATATCCTGCAATCGATAATACTGGTATA
>JAUVIJ010000093.1 GCA_030592835.1 Candidatus Cloacimonadota bacterium
ACCGGGAATAAGCAACATCCCTTCGAGATCGATCGTTTCATCAACTTCAGTTGTTGGGATTTTGTGACCAATATTCCGGATCTTGTCATTGAATAATATATTAACCAATACTTGTGTATCGGATATCACGGCGTTTTTTATAAGCTTCATCTCATTCCCCGATTGATCTCTGTCTATAATTTTTGATTATGTCAATCTTTATTTATAAGAAAAGAAGTTTGACAAAATTGTACTGGAGTAGATAATAGTATAACTAACTAATTTTTTGATTTTTTTTCCTCGAAAACTATTTTGTGAGGGGTAAGATGTTTTATAATGATATTATCAAGAAACTGATGCAGGACAAAAAAAATCCTGTGAATAGTATGTATCTTCATGAGATCAATCTCAAATGGAGTATTTTTGAGAAATTAACTGAAGATATTACTACCTTAAAAAATGTAGAGATTGTTAATGCTATCAATAATTTTGTATCAGCTATAAGGAACAAAAAGTACCAGTATAACAGCTCTACCAAAAATGGATTCAAACCCGATTCACTATTATTTTCTGAAGTTTATTTACATGATCTCATTTCTGTTCTTGTAGAGAGAAATAAGATTATAAATAATCAGGGGATCTCCTGGGGTCTTCAATCCTTCAGTACGAATTTAAAATTCAATCCTCAGAATCTGGGAGTAATGGATAAAGATTTGAGATTTGAACAGGAAATTTCTGAGAAATTACTCTGTTTGACTCAAAAACTGGATTTTCAATTCCGGATAAAAGGGAAAAGGAATTTTCATAAATACGAGATTATCTTTCCTCTGATTATCTTTTTTACCTTTAAAAATCTGGATGAGACAGATTTCATTAAATCCAATCATATAGCTCAGAAAGCGAAAGCTACTTTCGAACGTTCGAAATCAATAATTATTACTGAGACAATTAATCAAGAATTTATCCCTGATGTTGGTTCGTCAAGTGTTGATGCACTATATATTTTAAGAAGACAATCATCCAACAAGGTATTAAATCCCATTTCAACGGAAGTGGTAGATATGTTGGATAATAAAATCACTGATTTTCTCACGGAAAATGAATGGATCGGAACCGAATTTATAAAAAAAGGATTTCTTTTACAATAAGATTGGGAAGTAAATTATGATCAAAAATAAAGCTAAACTGGGTATGCAGATCCAGATTTCACAAGAACTTCCGGAAAAAAAAGAGTTTATAGAGGGAATAAGGAGAGCACCGGATAGAGGATTAAACTTGAAGCCCGGGGAAATAGAAATAGCTCTGCAAAATGCCTTAAGGTACATTCCGGTTGAACACCATGAAGTTCTTGCTCCTGAATTTCTTAATGAGTTGATGAACACAGGTCGGATTTATGGGTATAGGTATCGTCCCCAGGGTAAAATTTACGGCAAACCGATTAACGAGTATGAAGGAATAACACCTGCTCGAGGGTTACAGGTAATGATAGATAATAATCTGGATTTTAATGTCGCCCTTTATCCTTATGAGCTTGTAACCTACGGAGAAACAGGCCAAGTTTTTCAAAATTGGATGCAGTATCTTCTCGTTAAAAAATATCTGGAGAATATCAGGGAAGATCAAACTCTCGTAGTCAGTTCAGGACATCCTCTAGGTATATTTCCTTCCAGTGTTGATGCACCACTCGTTATTTCTACGAATGGACTTGTTGTGGGTAAGTGGGATAATCCGGAAGAATTTAAACGTCTTGCAGCTCTGGGTGTTTCGAACTATGGTCAGATGACGGCTGGTGGTTGGATGTATATTGGTCCCCAGGGGATAGTCCATGGTACATACATTACTTTATTGAATGCAGGTAGAAAGTATCTGGGAATACCGAATGATAAAGATATAAGCGGTATATTATTCGTTTCCTCCGGGCTTGGAGGTATGAGTGGAGCTCAAGCGAAAGCTGTAGAAATAGCTGGTGGAATATGTGTAATAGCTGAAGTTGACTACAGTCGGATTGAAACAAGACATTCCCAGGGCTGGGTAGGTAAAGTTTCCTCGAATTTAAACCAGATCTGTGATTGGGTAGCTACTTTTCGTCGAAAGAGAAAACCCATCTCTATAGCTTATCATGGCAATATCGTTGATCTTCTGGAATATCTGGGTGAAAAAGGAGTTGAAGTAGAACTTTTATCCGATCAAACTTCCTGTCATGCTGTATATGAGGGTGGATATACGCCTGTAGGTGTGTCTTTTGCTGAAGGTCGGGAATTGATCAAAAAGGACCTTGTCAGATTCAGACAGTTTGTTGATAGATCTTTGATAAGACATTATCGGGCAATAAAAAGACTGACAGAAAAAGGATCGTATTTCTGGGATTATGGTAACAGTTTTATGGCTTCGGTATTTGATGCTGGAGAAAAGAGCATTGCAAGCAATGGCGTCGATACATCGGAAGGTTTTATCTGGCCATCTTATGTGGAAGATATTATGGGACCTGTCTGTTTTGATAATGGATTCGGTCCCTTTCGCTGGGTTTGCCTGTCGGGAAAGGAAGCTGATCTCAAGCAAACTGATCAGGCAGCAATGAAATGTATAGATCCGAAGCTTTCAGCAACTCATAGGGATAATTATATCTGGATCAGGGATGCAGAAAAAAACAGACTTGTTGTCGGCACAAAAGCCCGGATCTTATATGCAGATGAAGAAGGAAGGATAAAAATTGCTTTGAAATTCAACCAGATGATCCGCGAAAATATTATCGGTCCGGTTATGCTGGGAAGGGATCATCATGATGTATCCGGTACTGATTCACCCTTTCGGGAAACGGCTAATATCTATGATGGCAGCAGAACGACTGCAGATATGAGTGTCCAGTGTTTTGCCGGGAATGTTGCACGGGGAATGACCCTGGTTGTTCTTTCAAATGGTGGAGGAGTAGGAATCGGTAGAGCCAGTAATGGTGGAAATGGTATTTTTCTGGATGGGTCAAAACGTATCGACCAGGTCATAAAAAAAGGTCTTTCCTGGGATGTTATGGGTGGAGTTGCCAGAAGAAGTTGGGCAAGGAATAAAAATGCGATCAAGACCTCTATAACCTGGAATTTAAAACATCAGGGTGAAGGTCAGATCACTGTTCCTCATAAGACCGAACCAGGCTTTATTTCATCTCTGATTAAGAAGAAGTTGGAACTCTAACCTATTAAAGAAATTATGAAATACTTAATCCTGATCTTACTGATAATCACACCATATATATATTGTTATTCCCAAGAAACCATGATCGATAGCTTGGTTCAGAATCTTGATCTGGTTGAGGGTAAGGAAAAAGTGCATCTCCTGAATGAGATTGGCAAGGTCTACTGGGGTATTTCGACAGAAAAAACCCTCGAATACAGTAATAATGCCTTGAAATTATCACGGGAGTTAAAATATCTGAAGGGTGAAGCACAGTCTCTTAATAATATTGGGGTAGGATATTATTATATTGGAGAATATGAGCGTTCCCTGGATTATTTCTTGAGATCTCTGGATTTGAGAAAAGAACTTGGAGAGAAAAAAGACATTGTCTCCTCTTTGAATAACATCGGAATCATCTATGACGATCTTAATAATTTCAGTAAAGCTCTGGAATATTATCTTGCTTCACTTGATATCTATGAAGAGTTGGAAGATAAGAATGGTGTTGCCATATCTCTTCATAATATTGGTGTAGTTTATGAAAATCAAAGCAATTATAATAAAGCACTTGAATATTTACTGAGAGCCCTGATGTACTATCAGGAGATAAGGGATAAAAAAGGAGAAGCAAGTTCTCTGGGAAATATCGGGATTATCTATAAAGATCTAAGCAATTATGATAAAGCGATTAAGTATCATCTGGAATCATTGAAGATCAGTAAGGAGATCAGTGATAAGATCGGGATAGCCAGAGCTTTGGATAATATCGGGATCATTTATGATAACCTCGGGGACTACGATAAAGCCATAGATTATTATCAACAATCTCTGGATATTGAACAGCTCATCGGTGACAAACAGGGAGTTGCCGGATCGTATAATAATATTGGGATTATTTATGATGACCGGAAGGATTATGAAAAAGCTCTCGAATACTATTTTCTTTCATTGGATATATACAAGGAGACTAATGATCGCAATGGTATAGCAAATACCTATAATAATATTGGTGTAGTTCTGGAGAATCAGGAGAGATTTGAAACTTCTCTGGAATATCATTTGAATGCAATGCAGATTTTTGAAGAGATCGGTCATAAAAAAGGATATGCCGCCTCCTTGAATAACATTGCTTCGGTTTATTTAAAAATAGATAATTACGAGCAGGCAAAAATATACTTCAACAGAAGTCTGGAAGTTGCTGAGGAAATTGAGATCAAGGATCTGATAATCGAAATATACCAGAAGTTATCGGATCTATATACCCTGGAAAACAATTATCCAGATGCCTTGAAATTCTATAAATTGTACTCTCAGGTAAAGGATAATATTTTCACAAAAGAAAAATTTGAACGTATTGCCGGAATGCAAACCGCATATGAAGTAGAACAATTGATCCAACAGCAGCAACAGGAAATAGAATTGTTGCAGAAGGATAATGAGATCTATAGGTTGGAGGTTGAAAAGCATATCCTGAACAAGTGGCGACTTTATTCAGGGTTATTCCTTTTTTTGATCATGATAGCAGTAATCTATTATCTATATCGGATAAAGTATAGAGCCAATATAAAACTAGAGAAGCAGGTAGAAGAAAGGACAAAGGATCTAAAAATCATTAATGAGCAATTAAAAAAAGAAATAGCAGAAAGAAAGAAGATCGAAAATCAATTGATCAGATCAGAAAGACTTGCCGGTATTGGTGAACTGGCTGCAGGCGTTGCTCATGAAATCAGAAATCCCCTGGGTAACATCAGTTCTTCGGCTCAATACTGTTTGAGTAAATATAAGTTAAGTAAACAGGTTAAACAATACCTGGAGATCATCATGGAGGATTCGGAAAGGGCTAACAGTATTATCAAAGGATTGCTTGATTTTGCCAGTCCTCGTGAACTTACCCTGAAGACAGAATCGATTATCGAAATTGTAGAAGGTATTCTCAACAGTGTTCAAGCGAGATGCTTGGAAAACAATATCAAAATCATCAGGGATTTTACCGATAACATACCCCAGATTTCAGTTGATAAAAAATGGTTGGGGAGAGCATTATTAAACTTAGTGGTTAATGCAATCCAGGCGATGTCTCAGGAAGGTGAAATTAAAATTTCGATCCTGAATATTCCTGAGAATGACGAAATCAGGATCATTATCCTGGATACAGGCAGCGGAATCTCGGTTAAAAACCTGAAAAGGATTTTTGATCCCTTCTTCACTACCAGAGCTGATGGTGTAGGTTTGGGACTGAGCCTAGCTCATCAAATCATAACAGATCATAAAGGATCTCTGTATGTTGAAAGCAAATTAAAGCAAGGTACCAGAGTAATGATTAATTTTCCTGTTCTAAGCAGATACGATAAAGGAAAAGAATAATGGAGAAAATATTAATTGTTGATGATAATAAAAATATGCAGTTCATTCTCGGGAATATACTCGGGGATAAAGATTTTGAAGTTGTCTCTGCTTACAATGGTCAGGAAGCCCTGAATCAATTCAGCAAAGAAAAACCTGATCTTGTACTGCTTGATATCCGTTTACCCGGAATGGATGGGATGGAAGTTCTGGCAAAATTAAAAGAGAAAGATTCGGAGCTACTGATTATTATGATAACTGCTTTTGGGGATGTTAAGGGAGCAGTGAAATCTATCAAAATGGGAGCCTACGATTACATAACCAAACCCTTTGATAACGAAGAACTGGTCTATACTGTCGAAAAAGCTCTCAAGACTCAGCATTTGAGCCGGGAAGTAAAGATGCTCAGGGAAAAACTATTTGCGAAGGAAGAATTCGATATCGTCATGGGCGATAGCCCTCAGATCCGGAAAGTAATCAAACAGGTTGACCTGATTGCACCGACAAACATGAGTGTGATAATAAACGGCAGAAGCGGTACCGGAAAGGAAGTAATTGCCAATCTTATTCATAAACATAGTCCTCGAAAGGATAAACCCTTTATTGCAGTAGATTGTGGTGCAATCCCGGAAACTCTGATCGAAAGTGAATTGTTTGGATATGAAAAAGGAGCTTTTACCGGAGCGAACAATCGTAAGATAGGGGTTTTTGAACTTGCGAATAATGGTAGTTTATTTCTAGATGAGATCACAAATTTATCCCGAGAGGATCAGGCAAAATTATTAAGGGCGATCCAGGAAAGAAAAATCAAACGTCTGGGTGGAACTTCAACAATCGATGTTAATGTCAGGATCATAGTTGCGACCAATGTCGATCTTCTGGATAGTGCCCAGGAAGGAAAATTCCGCGAAGATCTTTTCCACAGATTGAGTGAATTTACAATTAATCTTCCGCTGTTGAGCGAGAGGAAGGAAGATATTTCGGTATTGGCTAATGATTTTCTGATCAATTCCAATCTGGAGTTGGAAAAGAAAATCAAGGGATTTTCACCGGAAGCATTACAGCTCCTGCAACAGTATAACTGGCCCGGTAATATTCGTGAATTGAAACATGTTGTCAAAAGGGCTGTATTGTTGGAAAATGATTCTTATATTGGTGTCAAAGTCCTTAATTTTGAATCATCACCTTCTGCTTACAGAATAAAGAAAAATCTGGTGGAAGAAAACCTTAGAAAAATTCTGGATGATGGAGAATCTCTTACGGATATAATAAAAAAGATCAATGAAGATACCGAACGTGAAGTGATTAAAAAAATCCTGAAAGAAGTAAAATATAATAAATCGAAAGCTGCCAAAATTTTGGGTATAGACAGAAATACCCTTTATGCTAAAATTAAAAATCTGAATATCACTTGATTGTTATTTACTATGAGCACAATGTAGAGATTTTTCAGCAGAAACAGGAAAAAAAGATAAATTTCCCACTAAATCGGATCATATAATAAAAAAAGACATATTTCTAATACTATAGGTTGAAAGAAATTATAACTCATAGACCCGGATAAGTTTTTACCATTAACATATTGGCACAGGGATTGCAAAATAGAATAATGTATTAGAGTCTTCCGGAGGTGGAAATGAAAAATATCCTGTTGTTATTGATACTGACATGCTTTTGTTTGTATCTCGGAGCTATTGAAACAGATAATAATGTTATCCCGGCAAATACGAAACTTGCTCAGAATTACCCCAATCCCTTCAATCCTATAACGACTATTGAATACAGTCTTATTGAGAGTGGAAATATGGACCTGACAGTATATAATATAAAAGGTCAGAAGATAAAAACACTTCATCAAGGATTCA
>JAUVIJ010000227.1 GCA_030592835.1 Candidatus Cloacimonadota bacterium
AATGTAAAGCAAACAAGGTAGACGTCCACCTTGAACTTGGTTCGAGTTACCATAATACACGGTACCGCGGGTTAATGATAAATTAAAGTGAGGTTAACATGTCTACATATATGATAGGTGGTGCCTTCTTTGCATTGGGCATCATTGTTTCTCTGTTTATCAATTTTATTAAAAGGACTACTGACAATCGCAACATCCTGCGCTCCAATGAATTGGCGAAAAAGATCATAGACGATGCCAGGCAGGAATCGGAAAACTTGAAGAAATCAGCCGCTCTGGAGGCTAAAGAGGAATGGTATAAAACCCAGAAGAAATACGAGGAAGAGATTAATTCCAGAAAAAAAGAACTCTATTCCCTGGAAAAAGAGTATAACGACAGGTCTCTAAATCTTGATAAAAGACTGGAAACTCTGGAACGTCGCGATAACAATCTTCATAAGTTTGAAAAGGATCTCAGGCTTGAAGAAGAGAAAATAACCAGAAAGAAGGATGAATTTGATTCTTTAATCGAGCAGCAGAACAGGAAATTATCGGAAATAGCTAAACTTTCCAGAGAAGAAGCCATTCAAATTCTAAAAAACAATCTCAAGAACAAGGCTAGAAATGAAGCTGCTAAAGCAGTCAGGAGTATTGCCGAATCGACCAAACAGGATGCTAATAAACTGGTTGCCCAGATCCTGGCTACTGCAGTTCAACGAATGTCAGTGGATTATGTGTCGGAAACCACGGTCTCAGTAGTGTCTCTGCCTGATGAAGAAATGAAGGGTAGGATAATAGGACGGGAAGGAAGAAATATCAGATGTTTTGAAAAAGCTTCGGGTATCGATCTTATTATCGATGATACTCCGGAAGCTGTAGTTCTTTCCGGATTCGATCCTATTCGTAGAGAAATAGCACGATTATCTCTGGAAAAACTTATTTCCGATGGCAGGATCCACCCGGGTAGAATAGAACAGGTTATTGAGAAAACGACCAAAGAAATGAATGAAAATCTCGTGAAAATAGGTGAAAAAGCTTGTATGGAAACCAATATTCACAACATCTCACCCAACCTGGTGAAATTGATCGGTCGTTTAAAATACAGGACCAGTTATGGTCAGAACATTTTGCAGCATTCTATCGAAACCGCCTGGGTTTGTGGTATCCTGGCTGTCGAAATCGGTCTTGATCAGGAACTGGCGCGCAGATGTGGATTCCTCCATGATATTGGAAAAGCATTAGATCATGAATATGATGGTTCTCATGCGAAATTGGGAGCTGATTTCAGTAGGAGGAACGGAGAGAGTAAGATTGTAATAAACGCTATCGAAGCCCATCATGAAGAAGTTGAATACCAGAGTATCTATGCTGTATTAACTCAGACTTCAGATGCGATTTCCGGTGCTCGTCCCGGGGCGAGAAGAGAAATGCTGGAAACATACATGAAACGTCTGGGAAAAATGGAAGAAATTGCCAACTCCATTGAAGGTGTTAATAAATCCTATGCGATTCAAGCCGGTAGAGAATTAAGGATCATTGTAGATCCTGTGTCTGTTTCTGATGAGAAAACAGCATACATAGCTTCTGATATTGCAGAAAAGATTGAAAAAGAAATGCAGTATCCAGGTCAGATAAAGGTATTGGTTATCAGAGAAACCCGACAAACCGCTGTTGCAAAATAATGAATATTCTATTTATTGGTGATATATTCGGTAAAACCGGAAGATCGATCATTACCGGATTTCTGCCTGATCTGAAGAGGGAATTCAGTATTGATATCTGCCTGGCCAACGGGGAAAATGTTGCTCATGGTCGCGGGATCACCGAGAAAACCGCTAAGCCTCTTTTTGATGCAGGAATAGATATTTTCACCAGCGGTAACCATCTTTGGGATAAAAAAGAAACCATCACCTATCTGGCAAAAGAAAAAAGAATAGTTAAACCGATAAATTATAATCATAAATCTGCGGGCAATACATCTTATACCTTCCGACTTGAGGATGGGAGGAAACTGGCTGTTTTCTGCCTTGTGGGGCAGGCTTTCATGAGCCCGGCAAATTCTCCGATAGAAGCCGTTGATAAGATACTGCCTGGGTTGAAAGAGGAAACTGACCATATCCTGGTTGATCTGCATGGAGAGGCAACGGCAGAGAAACGAGCACTTGCTTTTTACTTAGATGGCAAGATCAGCGCTTTGCTCGGAACTCATACCCATATCCAGACAGCTGATGAAGAAATCCTACCTCAGGGCATGGCTTATATAACAGATGTCGGTATGACCGGTCCTCATGATTCGGTTATCGGGATAAAAAAAGATATTATCATTCAGAAAATGATCACTGGTATGCCAGTGCGATATGAAATCTCGGAGAGTGGACTTCAGATCAACGCCGTATTTCTGGAATTAGACGATAACACCGGGAAAGCGGTTAAAATAGAAAGAATAAGAAGAAAAATTTAATGACTTTAGAGCTGAGAGCTAAACCACTGATACGAGAAATTTATTCCAAACTAAGAATCGAGATAGAAAACAGTAGCCTTGATCTTACACTTGCAGTTGTGATGATCGGGGATGATCCGGCAGCAAGATTCTATGTGCAAAATATTGAAAAAAAAGGCAGAAAGGTTGGGATAAATATTCATACAATTATTTTTCCAAAAACTATAACACAACAGAAACTTCTGAATAAATTGAGTGAGCTTAACAAAGATGACCACATTCACGGGATCATGGTCCAGAAACCTCTTCCTCCTCAGATAAATGAGGAACTTATCAATGAACAGATCGATCCCTTAAAGGATGTGGATGGTTTTCATCCGGTGAACATGGGTAATCTTGTTCTGGAGAAAGATAGTTTACTTCCATCGACTCCAGCGGCTGTACTCGAGATATTAAAGTATTATCAGATCAAGACCGGCGGACAGAATATTGTTATCCTGGGAAGGAGTAATATTGTGGGTAAACCCT
>JAUVIJ010000056.1 GCA_030592835.1 Candidatus Cloacimonadota bacterium
ACTGACTATTCTTCCATATTTCAGATTTAAAAAAGCAGCTCTAAACAGGGAATATGGGTTTACTCCCGGATGATAATAGAACCACTTATCTTCAAAAAACAGAACTGCCTGGTTCAACTTCTCCGGTATCTCTTGATCGGGAAGAGGCGGAAAACACCACTGTTCATCTTCACTAAGGAATGCCCTGAGAACTTTTTTGTTCCTATCGAGAACAAGTTTACTGTATTTATTTAAACCGAGTGTTCGATCTGGTATTAATAAATAACTAATACCTGCACTTAGAATAAAGATGGCTGAAATCAGAATTACATAAAAGCGTATATGTTTTATTCTCAATCTTTTACTTCTATCCGAAAGCCCGGGATGAGACCAATATATCTATTATCATACATAACTTCACATCTGGTTGGAGATAATTGGAAAACACCGACAGTTACGGCTCGAAGCTTTGTTTTTACTTCCAGCTCTTTATGGTGCCCTGCCAGATCGAAGAACCAGATCATACGGTCATCACGGATATCGATGTAATCTATCCGGTTGTTTTCCCGGGTTTCGAATTCATCTGGATTTATCCGTTCATTTTCGATTTCCCACCCACTGGGTATAATTTGCAATAGAGCCACATTTTCCAGATTATTGTTTGTGGTCTTTTTGACATTGATCTGTTGATAAAAAATATCTCCCTGTTTCAATTTACGGGGATTTATTCTGTTGTTGTCGAGATCGAACCACTCGATTTGGAGCTTGATCCCCTCTGAAATCATCTCATATTCATATTCCAGAGGTATTCCTTCCCAGTAAAGAGACAAATAAATGTTTTCCAGGATGGTAGATTTATCTATGACTATCTCGATCTGTTTACCGAAAGATCCTGCAATATTCAGATTATGGTTAAAATCCTGAAAACTGAAAGGCAGGATTTTACCATCGGCAAGGGTTACAGAACCGTTAATAAAAGTGTCGGCACGAAAATCTTCTGCGTTTGCCTTTATATACTTTCCCAAGGCAAGCAGGGCATAACCTGTTGTCTGAGTTGAGAGCCAACGACTTGATGTAATGTCTTCTGTAATATCCTGATACAATTCCTCACTCTTATTCTTTTCCCCCATGGCTATCATTGCCTCCAGGATGATTGCTTTATCCCGCAGACCCGTACCTAATGTATTACCCATCTCCTGGTAATCCTGGACAATAATGCCGGTTTTACGAGCAATCTTTTCAGCTATTGAAGTCATTCCGCTCAAATGATAGGTCGCTGCTAACAACCAGCGTTCGGTATCATCCATATCAGGTTGAAGATCAATTTTTAGATAATTCATGGCGCCCACTTCCGGATTTCCGGACAGAGCCAGAAGGTAGAGCCTGTAAAGCTGTGTTTTCATTTTCCTGTAATGACCAAAAAGGTAATCTCTGATATTGGAATTTCGAGCCTTTGTCTTTTGAAAACGTAACCATTCCTGCAACATTTCCTCCGGTACATGATATCCGAGTTTTTTTGCTTCCAGCAGAAAATGACCGGCATAATTTGTTCCCCATTCATTTTCTCTACGAGAACCTGGCCAAGAAGAAAAGGCACCGCTGGGAAGTTGAAATTTTCTTAATCTTTTAATGCCGCCATTGATATTATTATCTATCCTGTCAGATTCCCATCCTGTTTCATCGATGAATTCTCTGAGAAATAACTGGGGAAATACGCTTGATATTGTCTGCTCTATACATCCATAAGGATAGCGAAGTAACCATTTTATTCTTTTTGTCAGGTCTGCTTTGGGTTTACGGGATATTGTCAGAACGGCATTATTGGTGCCAACCAGTCCATCATCCGGAACTATCATTTCTATCGTATTTCCTGGAGTAATAGTTTCTTTAAATGTTTTACTTATCATAGGATTATAAGATCGGACTGCTATTTCTGTTGTACTGGTCACCAAAGCATCATCGGAAGTTGCAGAAATTGTGATCTGGGATATTCCGACCATATCAGCAACCTCGGCTTCGAAGAAAATAGACTTATTTCCTATAGTTGAAAAGCTTACTTGTTGCGAAGTTGCGGAGCTTATACTAACCGGATGGGAGGCTGAAATGGAGACGAAGACTTCGTTGACATTTTCCTCCATGGCAAACACTTCAACCGGTATTATAAAACGATCTCTTGGAGCAAGCATTCTAGGTAGAGTTGGCAGGATCATCAGTTTGTTTTTTACAGCTACTGTATTCTCAGCCCGTCCGTATCGATTACCACTGGCTGATACAACCATGATCCTGACAGCTCCAACATAATCGGGCATAATAAACTCAACCTCGGCAAAACCGTGTTCATCGGTTGATAACGGACCCTGAAACAGGCAAACCGGCTTGAACCTTTTAGCTTCTTCGGAGGGTAATTGTTTCTTCCGGTAGGATTCAAATTCCATTCCACCACCAATTGAAAAGGTTTTGAATATGTCTCCCCTGTTGGCTCCCAGTATTAAAGAATAATTATCGTAAGTTTTAACTTCCAGTCTTTGTTTTCGGTAAAAAAGCTCCCAAGCATCGGGAGATTCAAAATCCGTTAAACTCAACAAACCTTCATCGACAACAGCGATTGTAAACTGAGTTGGTTCACTGTTCAGAGTATTGATCTGACATTTAAAACTCTCTCCTGGATAAATCTGGTCCGGGGTTTTTAGAACCAGTTCCTGAACTGTATCTTCATCCTTAACCATAATCGGAATAACACCAAACATTCGTATAGGTCTATCATTATCAGTCTGATCATGTTGTTGGATGACGCTGACAGAACAATAAATGTTGGGCAGCATATGTGCTGTGATCGGTATAGTTATTTTACCTGTGGGTGGATCATCCGGTTCATACCAGTATGTGTCTAGAACCTGATTACCCTTTTCCAGCGAGATCAAAGCCCTGCTATTTTCGGGAACAGGAAAAGTAATTTCAGCTTTATCGCCTGGTCTGTAATTTGATCTGTCCGATTTCAGGGTAAGAATACCAGCATTTTTCAAACCTCCCTCAGTGTCTCCCCAGTAAGAAGAATAAAAGAAAACTGTGGAAGTATGACCGGAGTTGCTATCAGTTTGATGTGTTACTTCGAGAAGATATTCTCCCCAGCTATCCGGAATAAATTCAAAACTGACCGGATTTTGACTGGAAATAATAGTTTCCTTTTTTATCAATTCGGTTTCAGTATCGGTCTTGAAATGCAGCCTGGCTTTGTCACGGGTGTCGTATTCCCACCACCAGTAAGAATTATTACGGTATACTTTTACTTCCAGATTCTCCCCCGCCATTGGTGCACCGTTCCTGTCGACTAGTATAATGTTAAATCCTGCAGTTGAACCTATTTTTTTCCATCTGCCTCTGGAAGACTCTATCCCCACATAATCTTCGAAAGGATAAATCGGTAGAAATATCTTCTCTTTGCTGCTTCTCCCTCCCGATTCGCTGACTTCGGCAGTTAATTTTGCAATCAGATTGGACGGAGCCTTGTTATAATCCGGCAATATCCAGTTAATCAAGGCACTACCTGATTGATCGAGAGTACCTTCGAAAAGTGTTTGTTTATCAGTTTTGAAATCGACCGTTTGATTATTAAAGACAAAATTTTTAAATCTTTTCGCTTTGAATTTTTGTGGATAGCTGTAAATTTCAGCCCTCACAATGGCTTCGAGAGATGATGCAGGGGATCCGAAAAGATAACTCGCTTTCAGATCAATCCCTATTGTTCCTGTGGAAGGAAGAACCTCCTTCTGTTCCGGTATCAAATCGATTTTCAATCTTTCTGCAACTACTGTTTCAATCTTAAGATTATGATAAAAAGTCTTGTTGCCAGCTTCGATCCGGAGCTGCCAGTTCCCTGTCATATCAGATTGCTGAGTACTATAACTAAATACATAAAAACCATCCCGACCTTTCTTCAGAATCGTGCTAAAAATTTCCTGACGTTGTGGATTTTTGACTACAACCCTTACCGGGTGATTTTCAGGAAAAGTATTATTACTATTACGGAAGATCATTGCAACATTGAATTCATCACCGGGACGGTAAACTCCCCTCTCTGAATAAATATATGCCCTTGTTCTATTTTTATCCGCTGAGATGCCATCAATTTCGAATGTTGAAAGGTTCCATTCCGATTCGTTAATTTTAATAATGGAGCGTTGCTGCTTATAATGCGCCTCTACATAGAAAATTTCTTCATCAATATCTCTAAATTCAATTCTGCCCTTTTTATCAGTAATACCCTGATCGATAATCTGATTCTGGTATGTTTTTAAAAACACCTGGCATGCATTAACGGGAATGGTTGTAATTACGTTTGTAATAAAAACCTGTCCGCTTTTGCCTGTTTTCTTGAATGATATGCCAAGATCTGATACTATCAGAGGTTTATAAATACGACCATGTCGGGAATAATAGCCACGATTGTAGGGATCACTGTAGTAGTTCGAGGACTTTGAACCCTTATAAAGGACATTATCTTGAGTGAATTCCAGAGAGATCAAATATAACCCTCTCTCATTTTTCGGGATCAGTTCCGACAGGTCAATCTCATGCTGGAGCCATTCATTCTTTATTTCACCAATCTCAAGATACTGTTCAGCAACCTGTAACCCAACTCTTCTCATTTCATAAGATGACTTACGGCTCCCTTTCATGGTACCGGATAATTCTCCTTTCTGCAGATAAAAAGCCAAATTATTCTCGAAGACTTTTTCTATCCGGAGACGAACTTTTTTCAGGTTCATAGTCAGAAAGTGAATTTTTCTCAGATTGGATGTAGGCAGATAAATTCCTTCCTGAGCAAATAGAATCTGGGGTTTTTGATCATCAAAGCTGATAGTTTTACTATAATCTTCTTCAAGAGAGTTGTCAAACACATTCATGATCCCGCTTTTCACTACGATTTCGTACTGTCTGCCGAATTCGAAGTTTCCACTGACCAAAACCTTATTCTCCATTTTTATAAGGGATAACTCCATAAAGGGAGATATTACAATCAATCCATTTATATTCTGAGTTTCATCCAGTTTTTCGCTGAATTCAATTTCTATGCTGGGCGGTTCATCCTCGTAATTTTTGATAATCTGTATAACTTTCATCACATGCAATGATTCCAGCGTGAAGTTCCTGCTAAAATCCTCTGACAGTTCCAATAAATTACTGGAAAACCTCAGTTCGAATTGTTTTTTCCCTACGCTTTTCTGAATTGCGTCCGAAGTAAATCTGAATTTAGAACTGTTGCCAATATCCTGCCAGACCAATGGTATTTTTTTTCCTTCCAGCCACAGCCCTGTCGATTTTTCTAATATCTCCGGAAGAAGAGGTATAGTGAATTCGACATCTCCAGTATAAACCACCTTGGTGTTTTCCTGATCAAGAGGTTTGAAACTTGCTTTAAAGGATATTAATTCCCGGCCTAATATCTCAAAATGAAACTTTAATTTCTGGATATCAACCTCATCTTTAAGCAAAGGTTTAATATCTAGTTCACCTTTATAACTGTTTCTTTGAGGTAGAGGAGAGTCGGGTTTGAATTCAAGTGTTTTTCTATCAGCCCAGAAAGCTTTTCCTTTTATAGCAGGTTCAAAACTGAATAATTTTTGTTTAATCTCAAGCCCTAATTTATTCGAATCGACCATATTTGAAATGAATCTTACTCTCAGCGGATCTGTCGGCAGAATCTTTCCGGTTACTACTGATTTCACATAACGAACCAGATTATAATCTTTGCCTTGTTGAATTTTATTGAGTTTTTGATCCGGTCCCTGCATTTTATAAGTATATTTTTCTGCTGTTTTATCGAGTGCTTTCTTTTTCTCGCAACCAGTAAAAGAAAAAACAATTATAGTAACTAAGACAAACACACATAAAAGACTTTTCTTCATGACAACCTCATTAATCACTAATCATTTTTTTAACATCTTTAATAAATCTGATATTATTCTCTATCCTCATTGTTCTAAGATTGTCATCAAGCAGGTTCAGATCAAGATCTTGAGCTTTGGTTAAATACTCTTCAGCTTCTGTTAATATATTGATATTAGAGGTAAAATCTGCTATTACTGAGTTGTAATATTTTACCTTTTCTTTTCCTGGCGACATAGAAGATATTACGGACATTTTTTGGTCATAGGAAATTATTTCTTTGAATTTTTCAATGGCATAGAACCCAATATTATTGTACTGCCAGACTTCAATATCTTGTCTTCCCAACCTTGCAGCACACCAGGCAGCTTCTAGGAGATGATTTTTTGTCTGTTCGAAATCATTCTGTTCCCGGGATTTTGCTAGTTCCTGTTTGGCAGAATTATATTTATCCCATAATTGAGCTGTCGATAAATCTTCCATATCTGATTTTTCTGGGATGATGTCAGTTGTTAAAATTGAATCTGTTAAAGTAGTATCTGGGATTTCGTCAACCGTATCAACTGCCAAGCTATCTTTTTTAAGGTCTTCAACCTGATCTGATTGGGGAGCTTTCCCACAGGAAATAAACGTTATAAGTAAAATAGATAATGCAATAAAATATTTCATTTTAATCTCCTCATATTATAATCCAAATAATGCAATAGAACTTTGCAAATAGCATCAATCTTTTATGTGTGAGTGAATTACAAAATTATTTCTGAATATCTTTATGATATGCATAAAAATTTTCTAAACCATCCCCCTATAAAATATTACCACTCTTTAATAAACCTCTACTGCATTATCTGGGTTAAAGAATTGCTTTTTTTATAATCTAATTTATTAAAAATATGTCAAATAAATAAAAAGAAGGCAGCAAAATGCTGCCTTCCTTTAATTAATCGTATCTCTTCTAAATTATTTTAACATAAGCATTTTCTTAACACACGCATAATCAGAAGATTTCAGTTTGTAGAAATAAACTCCGGAAGAAACAGGATTTTTCCGATCGTCTTTTCCTTCCCAGACAATTTCATGATATCCTGAAGAAAGTATATCCCGAACGAGTGTTTTTACTTTTTGTCCTTTGAGATTATATATCTCCAGTGAAACTCTGCTTTCGTTCTGTAATCCAAATTTGATCGTCGTCGTAGGATTGAAGGGATTGGGATAATTTCCAATCAGACTGGTAATTGCAGGGATTTCGAAATCATCTGAACCAACAGAAATAACCTGCAGTTCGATAGGAACCGTAACAATAGGTTGAGCAGGATCGTTAGATGAGATAAGTACACTACAGGAGTAGTTGCCTATTTCCAGATCACCCGTATCTACCAGCAGTTCTATATCTGCTGTCTGTCCTGAATTCAATATACCATCATATTCACCCAGGGTAAGCCAGATATCGACTTTATTGATCAGGATTGCAAGTTCATTAGCAACATAGAGCTCATTATATGCGACCTGAAGTCCTATGGTTCCATCTTCATTCTGAATACCAATGGTATTTGTATCAATATCACCATCAACAGACCTGTACTGGAAGAGGATGTTTCCATTAGGATAAATTACAACTTGAAAATCATAAGTGCCGTTGTAATCTCCGGGATAGTGGATCACATCATCGAACCAGACGACAAGATATTCAGTGGAACTGTAATAATAAACATCTCCCCCGCCACTTGATCCGTTCCAGGGATAGAGGTCATCCCAGAAAGGCATGATTGCAAGAACAGGTCCATCAGGATTCGGTAATTCTGTATTCCCCCATTCAAAGTTGTCCTCTCCAAATCCGATCCAGCCGTTAGGGTTAATCATGAATTCATCATATTCGGTTCCGTAAAAACTGAAGCTGAAATCCATAGGCATCAGTTCCGAACCCATATCATTATGATTAAAGGTTATTAAAGTACCAACATCAGCAATATCGATCCAGTTATATTCGGGACCTCCGGGAGAATTACTGTCTTTCCAGATATAACCAAATTCATCGGGACCTCCGAGATCCCTGCCAAGATCGTCGGGATAATCTATGAAAAGTTCGTAGAAAAGATCGGCTTCACCGTCATTACTGACCTGAAGTGTCTGCAAACCGCTGTCGCCCTGCTGTAATTCAAAATCGAAACTTTCCTGGTTCAAGACCACATGTGCCGGATCCAATCCGGCTACGACCGGCATTATAACATAATCCAGCCAGGCACAATCGGAACCACTTGAAACATAATCGTCTTTTTCGTATCTCCATTCCAAAACATGGTTTCCGGAAGGGATCATGATAGTTATTTCAGTCCAGGGAACTTCACCAGACCAGGCATCTTCCTCCATACCGTCGATATAAAAGCGTAAATAATCATAATTAGTTTCGGAAGATACTTTCAGGAAAAATTGCAGGGGGCTGTTGATCTGGACATCCATCTCGAGCAGCAATGAAGTCGATGAACCATTTACGATACTGCCGGATTTAGCACAATAATTTCCCTGATAAGCTTCTGTTGAAATTGTCCAGTTCGCATTACCGCCAAACTGCCAATCATACCCGGAAAAATCTCCAGATTCGAAATCTTCCACGATAAGACCGACTGTATGCAGGAAGGTATGTTCCATTCCGTAATCATCATAATCTTCACAGGAAACAATGTAATCCAGAAGAATAGGTGTTCCGACAGTCATATCCTCATCAGCAGTGATGGTGAATACAGCGTCAGCATATCCTTCAGCCGGGATCACATCGAGATCGGTGATTATATCGGTTATAGTTATCATCTCGTTGGTACAATCCAGACTGACTGTTACCAGAGGTGAATCAGCATGTCCAATATTGTAAGTCGAGATCAGAACATCAACTGTTTCCCCTGGATCGAGGATACCGTTATCATTTCCCGCACTATCATTTATCACCAGATCATTAACGGTCAATAACGGTGCGCAGAGATAAATGCTGAAATAAGATATCCATGTTTCTCTTTCATCACCGGTGACTTCGAGAACGAAATCCACACGGTGCTGATCGGGCACGATATCATCGACAGTAAAAGCAAAAGCATCTGCTATAGTAATTGTCCCTTCCGCTGGTATTGTCCCAATTATTTCCTGATTATCAGTAATGGTAATATATTGGTCTTCAGCACTTAAACTGGCTTCCACATTATAAGCCGGCTGGTTACCGACATTGTAGAACACCATCTCCAGACCAATATTTTCGCTGTAGTCGACCAACTCATTGCCATTACCCTGTTGATCGTTAATAAAATGAGATTCATAGATCACATAGGGTTGATCGGAAACTACCACGATCGTTCCCAGATGTCTGAGTTTATTATGCCCAATTATAGAAACATCGATCTGTTCCGGACTGCTGATAGTATCAAAAGTTTCCAGGGTGATTATTCCTGTTTCATCGGTAACCGCTCTTCCGATCAGTTCATCGTTTTGTGTAAGAGCTATCCTGGCATAGGCAACATCGGTCTGGAACTGGATCTGGGAAGATCCGATCGGAACACTTGGCGGATAAACGGCATAGATCTCATCCGGTACAGCCGTCCAGATATCCATCGTGGGATCACCAAAGAGATTGGTCTGATAGGCACACCAACGGAAATAGGCATCTGTTTGCATATAGGAAACGTTAACTTCTTTAGATCTACGATTCGTATCTCCAATGATCGTAACTTCCTGACCGAAGATAGCGTCGTAAAATTGACGATCATAATACTGGGAAGAACTGTTGGTTCCTCCCGGTTGATACCAGCCGTAACGAGAATTGGCGATACAGGCGACTTCACCGGTTTCCAGGGTGGTTATTTTTTCAGCGAAACTATCTTCTGTATAATATCCGCCAAAATACCAGTTGTCGAAAGCACCATTATAACAACC
>JAUVIJ010000150.1 GCA_030592835.1 Candidatus Cloacimonadota bacterium
AACTGGAGAAAGATCTTTCAAATGAATACGGCAAGATAGACAAAAGAGTGGATGAGGCATCAAGAAAGCTGAGACTGTCCAATAAAAACCTGATGGATGAAATGAACAGTTTTAAGGAGATCGAAAAAAATCTGACTCAAATTAAGCAGGCTATGGATACAATGAAACTTGGTGTTACAATCACTGATTCGTTTGGCAAGATACTCTATGTTAACAATGCCAATGCCGATATGCATAACTATAAACAGGAAGAACTAATCGGACAATACTCATCGATCTTTACCTCCAATGTTTTAAGAGAACCCGTAGATCTTGATGACCAATCAGAATGGCTGGGAAAAGTAATCACAAGTTCGAATATTACAAAAAACGGTGAAATCTTCCCCGTACAGCTTATCTCCAATCTTGTAAAAAACGAGAAGGGAGAATTGGTCGCAATAGTAACTACCTATGAGGATATTACCGAAAGAACAATAGCAGAACAAGCCCTCAAAAGAAGTGAAGAAAATTTCAGAAGTATATTTAATAATATTCAGGATGTTTACTATGAAGTTAGTATTGATGGTATGATTAAAGAGATCAGCCCTTCTGTTAGCTCAGTTCTGAAATATAACCGGAATGATCTTATCGGTAAACCGATGAACGACCTTTATGCCAATACAAGTCAACGGGAAAATTTCCTCAAAGCTCTGAAGAAAGACGAAAAAGTCTATGATTATGAGATCATGCTTAAGGCTAACAAAACGGATAAAAACATACCTTGTTCTGTTACAGCAAAATTGATTCTGGATGAAAATGGTTTGCCATTAAAAATAATCGGATCTTTAAGAAATATAACCAAAAGAAAGAAAATCGAGGAAGAACAGAACAAAACTCTGAAGGAATTGCAATCTGTGAACAAAGAGCTTCAAGATTTTTCCTATGTGACTTCACATGACCTGAAATCACCCCTGCGTGCAATAAACACCCTTGCTAACTGGATATCTCTCGATTATGCAGAGAAATTCGATGAGAATGGTAGAGAGCAGATGAATTTACTTCTGGGTAGAGTTGATAGAATGAACCAACTTATCGAAGCAATATTCCAATATTCCAGTCTGGGAAGTTATCAAGGAAAACTGGAAAATATCAACCTGAATTCAGTTGTTAATAAAATAATCGAGAAGATGAATATTCCACAAGAAATATCTGTAGCCATTGAAAAAGAGTTACCCGATATTCAGTATGAAAAAGAAAGAATCGAACAGATTTTTCAGCACTTACTGAAAAATGCTGTCCAGTTCATGAACAAACCCGAAGGGAAAATCAATATCGGCTACGAATCAGTAGAAGATTACTGGCAATTCCATATAACTGATAATGGACCGGGGATCGAGAAAAGACATTTCGACCGTATCTTTGAAATGTTCAAGACCCTGCAATCCCGGGACGATCTGGAAAGCTCTGGTATCGGACTTACAATAGTTAAGAAAATAGTTGAAATGAACACGGGAAAAATCTGGGTTGAATCTCAATTTGGTAAAGGCTCAACCTTCTTTTTCACAATTCCCAAGAAACGGGAAATTCCAAAACAAAAATAAATACAAGGTCCTATGATACCTGAAGTCATCAAAATACTGCTTGTGGAAGACGATGTTGTCGATCAAATGGCCTTCAAAAGATTTGTGGAAGAAAAGTCTTTATTCTATGATTATCAGATAGCCGGTTCCTCAAGAAAAGCTATAGAACTTCTCAAAAAAAGCAAATTTGACTGTGTTATTGTAGATTACAATCTCGGTGATGGAACAGCTTTTGACATTTTCGATTATATTGTAGATACTCCTTTTATTTTTACTACCGGTGGAGGTGACGAAAAAATCGCCGTAGAGGCAATGAAAGCCGGAGCTTATTATTATCATATCAAGGATCCAGAGAGGAATTATCTCGAAATTTTACCGGTTTCGATCCAGAAAGCCCTTCAGAATAGAGAATTCAATTTGGAGAAAAAAAGAGCTGAAGAAGCTCTGATGGAAAGTGAAGAGAAATTCAGGACAATAAGTTCTTCAGCCAATGATGCTATTATTATGATGGATTATAACGGGAATGTTTCTTTCTGGAATAATGCTGCAGAAAAAATATTCGGATTTAAACAGGAAGAGATTCTCGGACAAAATCTGTATGAGAAAATTGTGCCTGATAACGGACCGAATTATTTAAAAAGCCTGAAATATTTCTGGGAAGCTGGTATCGAGACATCCCTGGGCAAAACTGTCGAAATGGAAGCCCATAGAAAGAACGGAGATGTTTGCAATATTGAATTATCTCTTTCTGCTGTCATGATGAAGAAGGGTCTGGATACAATAGCCCTGATAAGGGATATTACCGCGAGAAAGGAGGCTGAAAAAGCTTTACAAGAAAGCGAAGAAAAATATAGAACTCTTCAGGAAAATATCCCTATGGGTATTTTTCGATCATCAAAAATCGGAAATTTTATTTCTGCTAATATGTCGATGGTAAATATCCTCGGATTTAAGACCAGAGAAGAATTTATCAGAACATCAGTAGATAAAATTTTTAACAATCATGACGACAAGATCAAATACTTTCACGAAATCGAAGCGAATGGTTTTGTTGCCAATTATGAGTTAGAATTAAAGCGACAAGATGGAGAATCTTTCTGGGCTGAAATCAATGCTAAAACAATTAGAGATGAAGATGGAAAGATTCTCTATTATGATGGTATTCTTGAAGATATTACAATTAAAAAACAACAAAAAGAAGAATTACATCAGAGTAAGGAACGTCTGAACCTGATCCTGCAAAATATCGTTAACGGAGTTATAGCTATCGATTCTGACATGACAATTTTTATGATTAATAAAAAGACTTCCACCCTGCTAGATTTCTATCCCGATCCTGACAAGAAATATATTCTCACGGAAGCACTGGTAAATTGCAAGGATCGTGGGAAAGTTTTATTAGATGCCATGAATGAGGAGATATTTACAAACCTTGAATTTCAAGTAGAATACCCACTTCCCAGAACTTTATATGTTACAGGAACAACCTTCACAGACTTCGATGGTAAATCCGCAGGCAGAATCCTAATCTTGGCAGATATGACCCGGGAAAAAGAAATCGAAAAGATGAAAACAGATTTCGTTTCCAGTGTTTCCCACGAACTGAAAACCCCTCTGACTTCTATTATTGGATTTTCCAAGACGATTTTGAACACAAAAGACATCGATGATAAAAGTCGGACTGAATTCATCGAGATAATAGCTAATGAGAGCCAGAGATTATCAAATCTCATCGATGATGTTCTCAGTATCTCTAAGATTGAATCTGGACAGATAAAATATGATATGGATTATATAAATATCGATCCTATTATTTTGAACGTTTTTAATATCTACAAAGCACAGGCTTTGAAAAAGAAGATCACCATCAAATTTGAAACAATAAAGAAATTACCCAGAATTTTTGCTGATAAAGATTCAATCCATCAGATTGCTGTAAATTTTATTGGGAATGCTATTAAATTTACTCCCAATAGTGGAAATATCTGGATCAGATTGAAAAAAAACAAAAACAATTTAATTCTTGAAATCGAGGATACCGGAATGGGAATTCCCCAGAAAGATCAAGACAAAATATTTGATAAATTCTACCGGGTCTCAAGACCCGGACTGGAAATTCAGGGTACCGGCTTAGGTCTTTCAATAGTTAAGGATATCGTTCATATGCACAATGGACAGATCGAATTACACAGCAAAGAAGATAAGGGAACAATTTTCCGAGCGTTATTTCCCCTTCCCGCATCAAAAAGCGTTAGTTAATAAATAATGTCATACTGTTTTAAATATAGGAGAGAACAATGAAAATTTTAGTTGTTGATGATGAACAGAATATACGAAGATTAGTAAGCTTCAATCTTTCTCAGGAAGGACACGAAGTCCTTGTAGCCCGAAATGGAAAAGAGGGTGTTGAAATTGCTCTAAAAAACAAACCGGATCTTATTTTAATGGATATCATGATGCCGGTTATGAATGGTTATGAAGCTTGCAAATTGTTGAAAGAGGATTACCGAACCAAGGAAATCACAATCTTTATGCTCTCTGCTAAAAGTCAGATGTCTGACCTTGATGAAGCAATGTACCAGGGAGCCGATAATTATATTATCAAACCTTTTGATGTTGAAAATCTCAATGATACGATCATGTTCAAGCTTAAAAACATGAACAAATAATTGCAGGAGCAGGAAATTTCCGACTGTTTTAATTGAATTCCATATTTTATGTCCCTGAAAATTAAAAAAATAACTGCTGACAGTCTAGCAGATAAAATCGGGTTAAACTCCGACGATACAATTCTCGAGATCAACAATAATCCGATTGAGGATTTCCTCGATCTCCAATTCTACTCCGCCGATGAAACTTTAAAATTCAAATATCGCTCGGATTCAAAAATATTATTCAAAACCGTTATTCAGGATTGGTCTTTACCCCTGGGTATAGAACCGGAACTACACAGATGCAGAACCTGCACAAACAACTGTATTTTTTGTTTTGTAGATCAAATGTCACGAGGATCAAGATTGTCACTCAACATGAAAGATGATGACTACAAATTGTCCTTCGTTTATGGGAATTTCATCACTTTAACCAACCTTACTGACAGAGATTATCAGAAGATTTTTACTCAGCAATTAAGCCCCCTGTATATTTCTGTTCATACTACAGATCCTTTACTCCATAAAAAAATCTTACGATACAAACATGATTTCAATATCAGGGAGAAACTGAAGATATTGTCTGAAAACGGGATTGATCTTCATACTCAGATAGTAGTCATTCCCGGTTGGAACGATGGTGATCATCTGGTTAAAACCCTTGAGGAACTTTCTGATCCTGATTATCATATTTTATCTATAGGTGTTGTACCAGTTGGATTGACTAAATTCCGCAAATCATTAACAGCATTATCAACTGTC
>JAUVIJ010000140.1 GCA_030592835.1 Candidatus Cloacimonadota bacterium
TAAATCCCAAATAAAAAAAAATATCGAAATAACAAAAGAGAGATGCTTTTATTTGTTTTGAATTTGTTGCTTTGTTCATTGTTTTTTATTTGTGATTTATTATTTGTAATTTGGATATTTCTACCCACTCAGTTCTTTAAAGAACCAACATTTTATTAAGTTAATTCCTTTTTTTAAAGTTGTTATACTATCTATTTTTTGATTTTCCGGAGGATGGGTGAAAAAGCGCTTTCTTATCCCGCATTTTAAAAAAATCTTGCCTGATACTTCTTGAGTTTTTTCATGACTCTGTTCGATTCTATGTAGAGGTGAATAATGGGGATTCGACGAAAAAGTCGGGAAACAGTTGTACAGACTTTATATGCCCTGGAATATAAAGATGACTATCAGTATGAAAACTATAAAGACTGTTTAAAAGATATATTGAAAGATAAAAGCATCGATCTTGAAGGAAAGATTTCCGAATTTGCTGTCAGTATCTTGTCCATTGTGATCGAAAACCTCCAAGTGGTTGATAGTCTGATAAAAAAGCATTCAACAAACTGGGAATTAGACAGATTAGCCAAAATAGATAAAAGTATTTTAAGGATAGCGGTTTCGGAATTATTGTATACAGAAACTGCTTCTGCGATCATCATGAACGAGGCTATTGAAATTTCTAAAAAATTCAGTTCGGATAATTCAGGTAAATTTATCAATGGTGTTTTAAACTCCATCACAGAAGAGATCAGAGTGGATAAAAATGATTAAATGCAGTATCGGTATTATTGTACATAATGAAGCTGCCAATATCGGCAAATTACTCGATTCACTTTTGAAACAGAAACTGGATCGGGTTCAGATAATGGAGATTATAGTTGTTTCCAGCGCTTCTACCGATCAGACAGATCGTATTGTTGGTGAGTATTGTCAGAAAAATAAACAAATCACTCTGATTACAGAGCCGGAGAGAAGAGGTAAATCATCGGCAATAAACCTTTTTCTCGATAAAGCGAGTTCTGAAATTCTTATTATTGAAAGCGGAGATACCATTCCAGCACCAGATACTGTAGAAAGAATGATCGCTCCCTTTTCAGATAGTTCTGTTGGTATGACTGGTGGTAGGCCGGTTCCGGAAAATAAACCTGATAGTTTTGTCGGTTACAGTGTCAATCTTCTTTGGAATTTACATCACAAAATGGCAATGATTTCACCGAAACTGGGAGAGATGGTTGCTTTCAGAAAGGTTTTCAAAGAAATTCCGGCTAACAGTGCTGTTGACGAAGCCAGCATTGAAGCTATAATTCGGGATCAGGGATATACCCTGCGTTATATACCGGAAGCTATTGTTCATAATAAAGGACCGGAAAATCTATCAGATTTTATTAAACAGAGAAGACGTATTGCATCCGGTCATATCTGGCTTCAGGAAACATCGGATTACCAGGTAACATCGCAGAGTAAAAAAATTCTCTTATTCCTATTCTGGAATGAATTAAAAGCACATCCCCGGCTTTTTTTCTACTTGTTGGGAGTCGTTTTTATTGAAATTTACAGTAGATTTCTCGGCTGGTACGATTTTAAATTGAAAGGGAAAAATCCCTATAAATGGGAAATCGCCGAAACTACTAAAAACCTGAAAAATCAGTAAAAGAAAGATCTATGATTGAACTTCTGCCAAAAATCCTGTTTTATAGATTATTTCACAAATTCAAATTCCCAAGGATTATGCCTATAAACTACACCCTCAGTCTTTTGTACAGTTGCAATTCCCGCTGTAAAACCTGTAACATCTATAAAAAAAAGGCAAAAAACCTCACAGTAGATGAATATGATAAAATCTTCAGAAAAATCGGGAAAATCCCTTACTGGATCACCCTCAGTGGGGGAGAGCCATTCCTCAGAAAAGATATTGCAGAAATTTGCAAAACGCTCTATACTCATTCTCGTCCAAGAATTATCAACATACCAACAAATGGTCTTCTTACTAATATAATTCCCAAAGTGGTTAAAAAAATCGCTCTTAGTTGTCCCAGATCACAGATCATAATCAATTTATCTATCGACGGTATTGGTAAACAGCACGATGAGATCAGGCAGGTATCCGACAATTACAAAATCGTTATCAAAACCTACGATAAATTAAAGAAACTGAAATTGAATAATCTTACAATCGGCATTCATACCGTTATCTCGAAATACAACGTCAAAGACTTTGCCCGGATCGCCAATACCCTTATGGCTCTCAAACCGGACAGTTACATCACCGAAATAGCTGAGAACAGGGTAGAACTGGATACTATCGATAAAGATATTTCTCCCGGTCTTATCTCCTATAGCTCTGCTATCGATTTCCTGATTCACAGAATTAAAAACGGTAAATTTAAAGGGATGAACAAGATCACACAAGCTTTCAGGATCGAATATTACAATATGGTTAAACAGATCCTGCGTGATAAAAACCAGATCATACCCTGTTATTCCGGAATTGCTTCAGTACAGATTTCTCCTGAAGGAGATGTTTGGTCTTGTTGTATTAAAGCAAAATCTCTTGGTAATTTAAGAAGTAATAATTATAATCTCAGAAAAATCTGGTTTTCTAAAAAACTCGCGCAAGAAAGGGAATCGATAAAAAATAAAGAATGTTATTGCCCTCTCGCAAATGCGTCATATACAAATATGTTGATGGATTTCAGCATTCTGATAAAAGTTTTCTACCGCAGTTTCATCAAATGGTGGAGCTAAATGAAGAATTCATGTTACCAGATACTGGGAAAATCCCGAAGTGCACTCAGTAATCTAACCCATACCGACTTTAAAACTGCCAACTCCAGAAAACTGATCGTCCTGACCCATAATCTTGAACAGGGCGAACTTTACGATAATATTAATCGCCAGATACTGCATAATCTCAAGAAATTTGAGCTGACAAAAATAAATAAAAACGTATTTGAGAATAATCTAAAGGAACTCTTCATCCGCTTGAATTGGCAGATCTTTTCAATGTTCTCTGAAGAAAACACACTGGATAGAGGAATCTCTCTAATTTTCGTTCTGATTGATAATAACGATGTCCTTGTGATTCAATATGGTAGGCTTCTCTGTGGTTTTAAAAAAAAGAAGAATTTCATTCAAATCGGTTCTGGTTGGGATAATTTTAAAGTTAAAATAAGAGAGGGTTTGAATTTGCTTGGCAGTATGGATTCAGAAATCCCGGTCAAAATTCTTTATCCTGAAATCGAGATTGGAGATATTTTCTTTTGCCTTCCTTCAACAATAATTGAAGAACTCAACCGAGATGATCTGATCGATGATCCTGTGGAAAATCCGCAGGAATTATATTCCCGGACTAGTTTTCCCTATTTTATATTCCGGAAGGAAGCTGTTGCAACCGGAACAAAAAATTTCTTTAAAAGGATTTTTCTCAGAAAATGAATAAAAAACTGATGGCTCTCATCCTGCTCATTATAATTATCTTAAGCCTGCTTTATGTTTATAAAGGAGAAAACTGGTTGAGCGAGATCAGATCCAGGAAACAGCAGGAGAATAAAGAGTATCTTCTTAACGAACTTATCGAGAATTTACTTGATATCCAGAATAGATCAGAAGAAATTATCAGTGAGTTCCTGAAAACACATTATGAACTGGATTTTTTTCCGGATCCTGAACTTCAGATAGTTGTTAACTGGGAAACACAACTCCCTTTTCCCATAACCTCAAAACCGATTTTTGATCATAAAAATATCTACCTTTTTGGCGGAAAAAAAATTATCGTTCTTGATAAAAAAACACATGATATTCTCTGGTCCAGGACATTGCCGAGTAGTATATCTGCTATCGAATTAACAGATGCCAATAGGATCCTCATTTTCCTGAAATCAGATAAGCTAATAAATATCAACAGAAACAATGGATAAATTTTGTGGGATTATAAAGGAGAAACTGATTTCATCATCCAGCATGAGAAAATTTCCCCGGTGAGTATTTCTCTGGAGAAGTACCTTAAACTGGAGTCGAGTCTGATAGTCGTACCTGCTACTGATTCTCTCGTGTTTTTAAATAATCTCAATGGTAGAAAACTGACTGTCTATAAATCCGAAAATGTAATAAGATATGTCAGCGAATTTGATCTTTTTACTAAAAGTCTATATATTATTGAAAGTAATAAAATTCTAAGATTGGAATTAAAGGTATTATGATGAGTATATCCGAAGCAACCTATAAAAACATTAACCATTGCTTGAGATGCGGATCCAAGCTTATTTTGAGAGTTGACAAAGAAGACAAGCTGCGACCACATTGTTCCAGTTGTGGTTGGATCTATTATAAAAATCCCATACCTGCATCAGCATGTGTTATTCTTAATGAAAAAGAAGAAATTGTGATCATAAAAAGAAAAGCTGAGCCCAATCCGGGTGAGTGGGCATTACCGAGTGGCTATATTGAAATAGATCAGTCACCGGAAGAAGCCGCTGTTGTTGAGATGCTGGAAGAAACAGGTTTGCATGGAAAAGTAACAGAATTTCTTGGATATTACGATGATACTTCTCCTATTTATGAGAAGGTCATCTCTTTTGGTTTTTTGATGAAACCAACCGGAGGTAAGCTTCAAGCAGGAGATGATGCTGCTGAAGCTCGCTATGTACCTTTTAATAATTTACCAGCCCTGGCATTTCCCTCCCATGAACATTTTGTTAATTTGGTGAGGAAATCTATTTAAACTTACTTGAATTTTATCATTTAAAGGAAGAATTATGGAAATAAATAAAAGTTACGAACCACAAAAAATTGAAAAGAAATGGTATAAACACTGGATAGATAATGGCTATTTCACACCCAAGATCGATAAAACAAAAAAACCTTTCACAATTTTGATACCTCCTCCAAATGTTACAAATATTCTACATATGGGTCATGTTCTTAATAATACACTTCAGGATGTAATGATACGTTACAAAAGAATGACCGGAGTTCCCACCTTATGGTTGCCGGGAGTTGACCATGCCGGTATCGCAACCCAGAACATGGTAGAAAAAGAACTGGCAAAAGAGGGTAGAACCCGGCATGAGGTAGGAAGAGAGGAATTAATAAAACGTATCTGGAAATGGAAAAAAGAAAAAGGCGGTTTGATAATCGAACAACTCAAACAGCTCGGTTGTTCCTGCGATTGGACAAAACAGAGATTTACATTAGATGAAGGACTTTCCGAAGCTGTGAAAGAAGTCTTTGTAAAATTATATGAGAAAGGACTTATCTACAAGGGAAAACGCATTATCAACTGGTGTCCGCGTTGCGTCACAGCTCTTTCCAATGATGAAGTGGAACATGAGGATGAAGAAGGTTTTCTCTGGGATCTGAAATATCCTTTCAAAGATGGAAATGGATACGTAACAGTGGCAACAACCCGCCCTGAGACAATGCTGGGAGATACGGCTGTAGCTGTGAATCCCAAAGATAAACGTTA